>DATHXE010000496.1:0-9380 GCA_035459845.1 Tepidisphaeraceae bacterium
CTCAAGCACCCCGGCTCCCCGCGCGACGTGCGGCAGGGCGACCCCGTCGTCACGTTCCGGTACGACCAGAACTTCGAGTTCATCGACGCGATCGCCAACAACCGCCCGGCCAGCCCCAGCCTCGCCGACGGCGCAAGATGCCAGGCCGTCATGGATGCCGCCGTTCAATCCGACCAAACCCTCGCCTGGGTCGACGTGCCGAAGGCGTGACGTGGCACGGGCGGCTCGCCCGTAAAAAGGGGGGGCCGCCGGAGGCCTTCAACTCTCTCTCTTCCGAATCTCTGTGCCCTCTGTGCCCTCTGCGTCCTCTGTGGCTATTCCCTTATGACCCCTTCGAAGACCGCCATCGTCACCGGCGCCTCCTCCGGCGTCGGCCGCGCCACCGCCCACGCCCTCGCCGCCGCCGGCTACGACGTCGCCTGCCTCGCCCGCCGCGCCGACGCCCTCCAGTCTACGGTTGCCAAGGACCCCGCGCGCCTCCACGCCTACCCCTGCGACATCACCGACCGCACCGCCGTCGATGCGACGGTCAACTCGATCTTGACCCGCTTCGCCCGCGTCGACGTGCTCATCAACGCCGCCGGGACGAACCTGCCCGACCGCACGCTCGCCAGCATGACGGACGAAAAGTTCAAGGCCGTCTTCGACGTCAACCTGTCCGGCGCCCTCTACGCGATCCAGGCCGTCCTGCCCGCGATGCGCAGCCAGCAGGGGGGCACGATCGTCAACATCAACTCGATCGCCGGCCAGAACGCCTCCCTCCTCTCCGGCGCCGCCTACGTCATGAGCAAGTTCGCCCTCGCCGGCCTGACGCAGACGGTCAACCTCGAAGAGGGAAAACATCACGTCCGCGCAACCAGTATCTTCCCCGGCGACATCCACACCGAACTCCTCGAAAAACGCCCGGTCATCCCCGACGCCGCCGCCCGCGCCCGCATGATGCAGCCCGAGGACATCGCCGCGTGCGTGATGCTCGCGGTCAACCTCCCCCCGCGCGCCGTCGTCGAGGAACTCCGCATCGTCCCGCGCGGGTAATGCAAAAACCCACGGAGCAAGCTCCGTGGGCTTTCGTCTGCGTTGACCTTCCGCGGTGAACCTACTTGATGACCGCCGCACCCGCCGCGGCGACCGTGTGGTCGTTCTCCACCGTCGACCCGCTCACGCCGATCGCGCCGATGATCGTCCCGTCCGCGCCCTTGATCGGCACGCCGCCCGGGAACGTGATCAGCCCGCCGTTGGACACCTCAATGTTCCAGAGTGGCCCGCCCGGCTGGCTCAGCTTGCCGATCTCGCCCGTCGCCATGTCGAAGTACCGCGCCGTCTTGGCCTTCTTGATCGAGATGTCGATCGACCCGAGCCACGCCCCGTCCATCCGCGCGAACGCTTTGAGGTTCCCGCCCGCGTCGACCACGGCGATGTCCATCTTCGTGTTGATCTCGGCCGCCTTCGCCGCCGCCGCCGCGAGGATCGCGTGCGCCTGATCCAGGCTGATGTCGCTCGTCTGGATCGCCTTGGCCGGCTGCTTCGTGATCGTCTTGGGCGCGTCCCCCGCGCGCGTCTGCATCTGCCCGAGCCCCAGCGCGAGCCCCGCGGCGGCCACGAACGTCGCGACGGCGATGCGAGTCGTCTTCCGGTTCATCTGCGTCTCCTTCCGATAATGAGTGAGGTGCGTAACGTGCGGGCGTTCTCGCTCCCCACCGCGTACTTGTCAACGCGAGGACCGACGCCACGCGGGCGGGCGAGGCTCCGTCTCAGCCGCTTTCTCCGGGTGCCATGCCCTCGCGAGCCGCCGGTCAAGTCAGTACGCGCCACGGCGCCGCCGGCTCGCGTGGGCATGCCCCAACAGCTCTCGCTTCGAGGCCGAACGCCTCTGGGGCATGCCCACGCACCGCGACGGCCGACATTTGCGATCGGACGTTCCTCGGCGCGGTGCGAGGGCATGGCACCCGGGATCCGACGCCTGAACCCGCGCCGCGGTTGTGCCGATAACTCCCGATAGATGCCCCCGCGCCTCTCGATCATCATCCCCACGCTCAACGAGGCCGCCAACCTCCCCGAACTCGTCCGCCGGATCACCGCCGCCGTCGGCCCCGCGCGCCACGAGATCCTGATCGTCGACGACCAGAGCACCGACGACACCACCGCCGTCTGCGAAGCGCTCGGCCGCGCCCACCCCGTCATCCTGATCTCGCGCCAGCCGAAGGACGGCCTCTCCGGCGCCGTCCTCGAAGGCCTCGCCCGCGCCCGCGGCGAATACCTCCTCGTCATGGACGCCGACCTCCAGCACCCGCCTGAAAAAATCCCCGACCTCCTCGCCCCGCTCGAACAGGGCCGGGCCGATTTCGTGATCGGCTCCCGCTACGTCCCCGGCGCTTCCACGCGCGAGGGCTGGGGCCTCCTCCGCAAGCTCAACTCCCGCGCCGCCACGCTCCTCGCCCGCCCGTTCGCCGGCCGCACGCGCGACCCCATGTCCGGCTTCTTCGCCCTCCGCCGTTCCACCTACGCGCGCGGCGATTGCCTCACCCCGCTGGGCTACAAGATCGCCCTCGAGCTGATGTGCAAGTGCCGCGTCGCCAAAGAGCGCATCGCCGAGATCCCCATCGAGTTCGGCCTCCGCCACGCCGGCGAGTCCAAGCTCTCGATCAAGCAGCAGTTCCGCTATCTCGAGCACCTCAGCCGCCTGTACGACTTCTTCTTCCCGCGCGGCTCCCCGGTGCTGAAGTTCGTCGTCGCGACGGCCGTCGCGTGGGGCGTCGGGCTCGCCGTCTACGCCGCCGCGCTCGCCAAATCTGCCACCGACGGCCTGGTCGCCCCGCCGCCCGCGATCGCGATCGCCTACGCCGCCGCGATCATCACGACGGCCGTCTTCCACCTCCGTTACACCCGCACCCAGCGCGAGTTCATCCCGCAGAAACGCCCCTGGCGCGACTTCGGCGCGATCGCCCTCTGCGAGTGGGCCGCCGCGTGCGCCACGGCCATGTTCGCCTCCCACCGCGTCATGCACGTGACGGCGGCCGAGCTGTTCCTCTGGAGCTTCGCCGCCGCCACGGTCGTGCGGTACGTGCTGCGGAAGGAACTGGCGCAAGACCTCCGGGGCGTACGCAAGCGGATGGCGCTCGCCCGCACCTCCGACGAAATCGATCGCCCGCGCAAGGTCGCGTAAGGGCGCGCTCGCCGGGTGCCATGCTCGTGCCGGCCGCGCGGGCCTCGGCGGTCACCGCAACCGCACGCCGACCTGGTTGGGCGGGAAGACGAAGACGACCACGCCGCGCGCGTTGTACTCGAGTTCGACGGCCCTGGACATGCTTGCAGGGGGCGGGTCGTCGTTGGTCGACGGGTCGGGCTGACCGAACCTGGCCTTGGCGTCATCGACCGAGCGCACCTTCAGGTTCCACTTCTCGAACACCTGGGTCGGCACGACGATCCACTCGACCTTGCCGCCCTCGACCGCCAGGGCGATGCCCGACTTCATGTACACGGTGTTCTCCTCCCGCGAGCGGACCTCGGCGGCCGGGATCGATGCCACGTCGTCGCGGATCGCGATGCCGTAGACGGTGACGCCGCGGGAGCGGAACTCGGGCTTGAAGATCATCGCCGGGTTTCGCGTAAGCTCGGGGTGGCCACCGGTCGTTTGTGCCTCCGGCGCCGGGGGCCGGTTGAAAAAGGCGACGGCGGCGATGCCCCCGACCAGGAGTGCGAGGCCGGCGGCGATGTAGACGGGGCGGAACATGGGGGTCTCCGAGTGCTTGGGTTGGGGCGAGACGTTCACGCCCTCAATGGAGGTACGGGGCCGGTCGGAGATTCTGGCGGGCCAATTCGAAATCGGCCAGGGGGCGTCAATTCTCCCCCGCCCGCGTCTGTCGCGGCAACCCCAGCGGGTTCGCGATCACCCCGCGCTGACACGCAGCACATACCCGGTACTCGAACCGCCGGTGCACCTGGTCCTGCAAGTCGTCGGCCGACATCCCCTCCATCTGCTTGAGCAGGTCCGCAAGTTTCGCGTCGCCGTCCATTTCCTCGAGTTCGTCGGAGGTGACGCCGGGCAACGACGGGTCGGCGTACACGTCGACCCGCACGACGTACGAGTCGGGCGTGTGCAGGACTGCCCCGCAGATGGCGCAGACGACGCGGTCGGGCATAGGCGTATCGTACGGGAAGAGCCGCGCGTGCGCAGCACGCCCGCTTGCGGGTTAGCGGGCCCACCCGCCCGCGAAAACCAGTGACCGCAATCGCCCCCCACGCTCCCTCTTTTCATCCTTCATCCTTCCGCCTTCATCCTTCCCCCCGTCACACGCCGCCTTGCCTGATCGTCTGCCTTCCCGGATAACGGAACTCGACATGCCCAAGCCCTTCTACATCACCACGCCCATCTATTACCCCAACGGCGAGCCCCACCTCGGCCACGCCTACACCACGCTCGCCGCCGACGTGATCGCCCGCTACCACCGCCTCGCCGGCGACGACACGTTCTTCCTGACCGGCACCGACGAGCACGGGATCAAGATGGTCAAGACGGCCGCCGAGAAGGGCGTGACGCCGCAGCAACTCGCCGACCAGAACGTCAAGATCTTCGAAGACCTCTGGAAAGAGCTGAAGGTCGAAAACGACGACTTCATCCGCACGAGCTCGGACCGCCATAAGACGGCCGTGCAGGAGATCGTCCGCCGGCTCACCGCGACCGGCGACATTTATTTGGGCGCGTACGAGGGCTGGTACGACGAGGGCCAGGAGGAATTCGTCACCGAGACGGCCGCCAAGGACCAGGAGTTCAAGTCCGCCGTCTCCGGCCGGCCGCTCGTCCGCTACTCCGAGTCCACCTACTTCTTCAAGCTGACCAAGTACACCGACCGCGTCCGCCAGGCGATCGAGTCGGACCAGATTCTCGTCCGCCCCGAGTCGCGGAAGAACGAGGTGCTGTCCAAGCTCAAGCAGGGGGTCAACGATTTGTCGATCAGCCGGGCCACGCTCACCTGGGGCATCCCCATGCCGCAGGACCCGGGCCACGTGCTCTACGTCTGGATCGACGCGCTGTCGAACTACGTCACCGCACTCGGGTATCCCACGTCTTGGCAAACGGTCGATAACCAAGGCCCGGATCGCTTTGCCAAGTATTGGCCCGCCGACGTCCACCTGATCGGCAAGGAGATCCTCTGGTTCCACGTCGTCTACTGGCCCGCCATGCTCATGGCCCTGGGCGTCGACTGCCCGAAGCAGGTGTTCGCCCACGGCTGGTGGACGGCCGAGGGAAAGAAGATGAGCAAGTCGATGGGCAACTTCATCGACGTCGAACGCCTGCGCTCCGAGATCAAAAAATACGGCCTCGACACGCTCCAGTTCTACCTGCTCCGCGCCGCCCCCTTCGGCTCCGACCTCGACTGGAAGGAGGCCGAGCTGGCGAGCGCGCACAACGAGCTGGCCAACGTCGTCGGCAACTGCCTCAACCGCTCGCTCAACATCACGAACAAGAACCGCGACGCCATCCTTCCAGCGGCCGGCGAGCTTCAAGACCTCGACCGTGCCTTGCTCGAAAAGGTCGAGAAGCTCCCGGCCGACCTCGCCGCGGCGTACGAAAAACTCGAGCTCCAGCAGGCCGCCCTCCTGCCGGTCGAACTGGCCCGCGCGACCAACGGCTACATCGACGCCACCGCCCCGTGGAAGCTCGCCAAGGACCCGGCCCAGGCCGAGCGCCTGAACACCGTCCTGAACGTCGCCACGCGGGCGATCTACGCGTCGCTCGTCGGCCTGCTCCCGATCCTCCCCGAGAAGGCCGCCGAAGGCTTGAAGCAGCTCGCCGTCGAGACCGCCGGCAAGTCGCTGTCAGACCTGTTCGCCTACCCGCCGAACGCCGGCCATTGGGTCGGCGTCGGCTCGCCGCTGTTCCCGAAGGCGGAGTGACCGCACCCCCAAGCCGCCGGGCCCCTCCTCTCCTCCTCTCCTCAACCCCTCATCTCCTCCTCCCACATTCCACCCATCCCACTCCCGCCCCTCCATCTGCTATATTGCCCGGACCCATGCCCCCGCCCGCCGACGAGCCCGGACCGCTCAAGCCCCTCGAGGACATCATCGAGGAGGTCGGCCTCTACCCGCGCGAGGCCTTCCACTTCGTGCAGGCCGGCCTGTCGCACACGGCCAACAACGTTCACGGCGAGCCCGACGACCCCGAGGCGTCCCGCCACATCACCGGCCAGCAGCTCTGCGAGGGCCTCCGCCAGTTCGCCCTGGGCCAGTGGGGCATGATGGCCCGGACGGTGCTGGCCCGGTGGAACGTCACAACGACCTACGACTTCGGCCGGATCGTCTTCGCGCTGGTCGACCACGGGCACATGGCCAAGACCGAGGACGACACGATCGAGGACTTCCGCAACGTGTTCGACTTCGCGACCGCCTTCGACGCGGGGTACAAGATCGAGTGCAAGTCATGAGCAAGCCCGCCTCCGCCGCCGGCGCGAAGCCGAAGCATCCACCCGCCGCCGCCGCCGCCAAGGTTCCCGTCGAGCCGGTGCGCCCGCTCAAGCCGCGGCGCACGCTGTTCGCGGTCCTGCTGCTGTTCTTCCTCCTGTGGGTCGGCGCGCTCGTGTTCATGTGGTGGAAGACGGTCTACCCGATGCGGCACCCCGCGCAGCAGCCTGCGCCTGCGGCCCGGTCGTAACCTCTCCGCGTATCGCCCTCCCGGCCCATCCCGGTATTCTTCGTCCCATGACGATGACCGAGCGCCTGTGCCGCCACGACGCCTGGACGACCCGCGCGCTCCTCGTGCACGCGGAGGACCTGCCCGACGAAGCCCTCGACCGCGCGTTCGACGTCGGCCACCGCACGCTCCGCCGGACGTTCGCCCACGTCGTCGGCAACATGGAG
Source organism: Tepidisphaeraceae bacterium (assembly GCA_035459845.1). Taxonomy (GTDB): domain Bacteria; phylum Planctomycetota; class Phycisphaerae; order Tepidisphaerales; family Tepidisphaeraceae; genus DASPKW01. Next base: position 6,856 of record DATHXE010000496.1, read on the forward strand.
TGCTGGCACGACCTGATGGCCGGCCGGCCGCAGCGCGAGTGGGACGCGTCGCGGGGCCGGCCCGACTCGATCGCGGCGCTCATCGCGCGGTTGGACGTCGTCGCACAAGACCTGCTCCGCCTCGCCGTCGAGTTCGACACGATCGGCGACGCCGACTTCACCGACTATCTCGACCGCCCGCCCACGCGCAAGCCCCTCGGCGCCGGCCTGCTCCACGTCGCCACCCACGGCATGCACCACCGGGCGCAGTGCCTTTACCTGATGCGGATACTGGGCGTGCCGAATTTGATCGAGGGGGATGCGCTGAGCTTCGAACTGGCGCACCGGGGACTCGCGACGTTTCCGAGCGCCTGATCCGGATTCTCGCGGATTGGGTGACATTGCCACGCGCCCGACGGCTCTCGACTACTGGCAGGGTGCTCGCGTGGCCATGCCGTTCGCCGATCGGCATGGCCACGCGACCACGCGGCTTGGACTTCGAGAGCGATTCGGCGCGTGGCCATGGCACCCAACGCGACCGTGCGCCCTCACCCCTTCTCCCCCACCATCACCGGCTCGACCTCGGCACCCGCCGTCACCCGCCCCGGCGCGTCCGCGTGGCCCAGCGCCCCCTTCAAATCCAGGACGTAAGCGACCGACGTCAGGATCAGCTCGCCCGCGGTCGCCCACAGGCGCAGGAGCACGCCGACGAATGCGAGGAACGCCGCCAGCACCGCGTCGTTCCCGTGGAACTGCTCCCTCACTCTCGGCGGGATCGCGAACATCATCGCCGTCATGAAGATGAACTCCCGTACGCCCAGCCCGCCCGGCGCCCAGAACGCGATGAACCCCGCGCACCACGCCAGGCAGTACGCCCCGCCCACGACCCACCACTTGTCCAGGTCCATCTTCAGGGGCGACTTGACCAACAGCCAGATCGCCAGGCTCTGCCAGAGCAGCCCGACGATCGCCCAGACGGTCAGGAAGGTGAGCGTCTTCCCGCGCACGCGCCGCGGCGGGAGTTGCTTACCCCGCCACGCCATGTACTTGGTCAGCCCGGTGTAGAACACCTTCGGGTGCAGCAGCGCCATCAGCAGGGGGGCGATGCACGCGGCGACCACCATCAGCCACCGGTTCGCCGCGTTCTCCGGCCGATGTGCGAACCACGCCAGACACCCCAGCGCCATCAGCACGTTCGCCAGCAGGAACACGACCAGTTCGAGCAACTGGCTCACCGAGCAGACGGTGCCCCCCACGCCGTACGGCCGCACCAGGTACACGCGGCCGATCACCTGCCAGATCGCGCCGGGTAAATACCGCGCGAGTTCGCTCGTCGACCAGATCCGCGTCGCCGGCGCCAGCGGCAGGCGGTGTCCGAAGCCCGAGAGGATCGTCCGCCAGCTCATCACGCGGAACGCGAACAGAAAGAACGCGAACATCGCCGAGGCGATCGCGAAGTATCCCCACTTGATCCGCCGGACGTACGGCGCGACCTGCTCCCAGTTCGTGTACACCGGCTTGAGCATCCACGCGAAGATCGCGACTGTGATCCCGAGTCCCAGCGCGCGCTTGACCCACGGCTTGGCCTTCCGCCAGACGTGCGCGAACTTGTCCCGGTGCCGCTGGTGTATCCGCACGATCTCTCCGGTCTCATTCGGCCGCCAGTGGAACTCGCCGTCGTCCCCCCGCACGCGCTGGCGGATGCGCGGCGGGAGCAAGTCGATCCCCCGGTGCCGCAGCCACGGGCGGACCGTCCGCCTGATCTTCGGGAAGATCCGCACGAGCCAGTTAAAGAACCGCATCAGCCCGAGCGCGACGGCCCACATCGCCATCGCCAGGCAGGCGTACACGATCGTGGTCGTGCTGCCCTCGGTGCGCTGCGCGTGGAACCAGCCCTTCTCGCGCCACACGAACCACGCGAGCAGCGCCCACGGCGCGAGCCCGGCAAACACGACGGCCGTGGCGTGCGCGGCCCAGTGACTCAGGTCGAACCGCCGCCCGCGAAAGATCCGGGCCATCAACCGCCGCTTGCCCGGGAAGGTGATCAGGCCGAACCCGATGAGGAAAAAGACCACCCCGCCCGGCCCGGGCAGCGGCCCGAGGACGACGGCCAAACCGAGAAAGACGTACCCAAGGAGGTTCTTGAGGAGGAACCCGAACCAGTCGGCGAAGAAGGCGCTTCCGCCCAGGCGCGGGGCCGCCTCGACCTCTTCCCATATGCGCGAGGGGGGTTGGCGTGCGGTCTCGGGTTGGCTGGGCGGCGGTCGGTCCTCCACGACCCGCGATTGTACCCGCCGGGCCGTCCGACGGGAGAGCACCGACTTGACAACGCCCGCCCGCGAGCTACGGTATATCCCCTCAGATGACCTCCCTCCCGACCGCCTTCGGCTTTTGGTTTTACGGGTACTACAACCCGGCCGCCGATCGCGCGTCCTGAGCGAGTCTCCGCATCGGCCCGAACCTAAAAAAATGAAGCCTCAGGACACCCGTCCTGGGGCTTCTTTCGTTTTGAAGACATAGAGGAGTTGGCCGCAAAGACGCAAAGA
>DATHXE010000497.1:0-4147 GCA_035459845.1 Tepidisphaeraceae bacterium
CCGGAGGGGCGACAGAGAGTTGCGCGCGATCGCGCAACGATCGCGGATCCGCTTTGAGACGGCTCGGTCCGCGAAGAGACAAGACATCTGTCGCCCCTCCGGGGCTTGCTTTGAGAGTACACACATTTAACAAACCACCCCTTGTCCCGGGGCTCGCGCCCCGGGCTGCTTTTTGCCGCCGCTCCGCGGTTGGGAAGGCCACTATGAACGCTTTGATCCAAGAAAACGCGACGACGACGACGTCCACCAATGAAACGATCGCCCGCCAACTCCGCTGGCGGTACGCGACCAAGAAGTTTGACCCGGCCCGCAAGGTGTCGGACACCGACTTCGAGACGGTCAAGCAGGCCCTGGCGCTCGCCCCGAGCGCGTACGGGCTCTCGCCGTGGCGGTTCGTGGTCGTGAACGACCCGGCCGTCCGCGCCCATCTCCGCGCCGCCGCGTACGGGCAGGCGCAGCTGACGGACGCGTCGCACGTGGTGGTGCTGGCCGGGCGCAAGGGCCTGGACGCGGCGTACGTCGACAAATTCATCGCCCGCGTCGCCGAAGTGCGCGGCGCGACGCCAACGGCGCTCAAGGGCTATCGCGACATGATGGTCGGCTTCGTCGACGGGCTCCGCACCGCCAAGGGCGATGCGGCGGTCGACGCGTGGGCCGCCCGGCAGGTGTACATCGCGCTCGGCCAAGGACTGGAGACGGCCGCGCTGCTCGGCCTCGACGCGTGCCCGATGGAGGGCTTCGACGCGGCGAAGTTCGACCAGATCCTGGGCCTCGACGCGCAGGGCTACGGCGCGCTGGCGATTCTGGCGGTCGGCTACCGCGCGGCCGACGACAAGTACGCCGAGGCGCCCAAGGTGCGTTTGGCCGAACAGGACGTTCTGGTCGAGGTCTGAGCGGTTCGTGAAGCGTCGCCGTCCCGAACGCGGGGGTGTCGCGGGTCAGCAGTCTCCCGCGTCACCTTCGCGTTCGGCGTCGGCGCCTTCGAGGTCTTTCGGGCGGGCCATGAGTTCGTCGGAGCAGGGGAGGCCGACGTGGAGCCAGGCGGGGACGGCGTCAATCGGGGCGGCGGGGGGGACGGGTTGGTAGGCTCCGGTCTCGTCGGCGAACCGCAGGACGTGAGAATGGGTCATGCGCGGACCTCCGGGGTGTGCGCGCGCGGCGCAAGGCGCGAACGGTAACACCCGAGTGGGGGAACCGGGAATGGGGGATTTCCTGATGCTCGGATCCGGATCGCGAAGGCAGATCGTCGCGCGATCGGAGCGAAGGCGCAACGCGCGGAGCCAGTTAAGCGGGCTTTCCGCCGTGCGTACCCGCTCGGGACGGCGCAGGCGCCCCACTGGAGTGAGCACACCCGAATCATCCCCTGACCGGAGCCGTCGATTCGCGGACGATGAGCTCGGCGCGCAGCACGCGGTTTTCCGGTCGAACCTCACCCGTTCGGAGGCTTTCGACGAGCGTCGTGACCGCGCCGTGGCCGAGCTGGAGCAGGGGTTGGCGGACCGTGGTCAGGGCCGGCGACAAGTAGGCGGCGCTGGGGGGGTCGTCGATCGCCATCACCGACAAATCGTGGCCGATGCGGAGGCCCATGGTCTGGGCGGCGGCGTAGACGTCGAGGGCGTAGTAGTACCCGGCGGCCAGGAGCGCCGTGGGGCGCGTCGGGCTGCTCAGGAGGCGCATCAGGTCGTTGCGCTCGCGGTCGGACAGGCGCCAGCCCTCGCTGCGCAGCACGCCTTGCTCGCGGAGCGCGACGCCGCGGTCGGCGAGCCCTTCGAGGTAGCCCTGCCAGCGGTCGCGGGTTTCCGGCGAGCCGTCGGCGGCGCCGACGAAGCCGATCTGCGAGTGGCCGACCCCGGTCAGGTGGGCGACGGCCTGCCGGGCGACCTGCACGTTGTCGACGTAGATCGAGCAGACGTCGGGGATGCGGATGTTCGAGCCGACGCTGATGACGCGCCGGCCGCGGCGCGAGAAGGCGGCCTCGACGTCGGCGGCCATCGGGCAGACGAGGATGACGCCGTGGCATTCCTTGCGGACGTCCTCGTCGAAGCGGGGGAAGATGAGGTCGGCGTCGGTGACGTAGGCGCCCTGGCGGATGCCCTCGACGATCTGGCCGTAGACGTGGTCGGCCAGCGACGCGTCGCGATTGAGGAGCACGGCGATCCGCAGGTCGCTGACGGTCTTGCGGCCCTGCTCGTAGGAGGCGTGGACGAAGGTGCCCTTGCCCTGGGAGCGCTCGAGGACGCCGGCGTTGACGAGTTCCTGGAGGGCGCGGTGGGCGGTGACGAGGGAGACGGAGAGCTTCTCCGACAGTTCCTTCGTCGAAGGCATCTGCTGCCCGGCGGCGAAGACGCCGCCGTCGATCGCCTGTCGGAGGTGATCTCTGGCGACCAGGTACAACGATTTGCCGGGCTGCGGCGTGATGGGCGTCAGGCCGTTAGTTTCGGACATGGGTGCACCCCGCGGGCGAGACGGCGTCCGGCGTGGTCGCCTGAGAATCCAAGGTGTGACGGCAAAGTTGCATAACGGGCATCGGCCGGGCGCGGTCTCCTGACCGACCGCAAGAGTGTACTGAAGACGCGATCGGTTACCATGGTTATGGCAGTGGCTAAAAGAAAGACGCCCACCGCGCCCGGATTATTGGGCGCGGGGGGCGGTGGGGTCGAATGGGAATTGGGGGGGAGCGGGCTGGGGCGACTCGTCACCCGCGCCAGCGGACGAACCCTTCGATGGCCTCGTACTCCGCCAGGCCCAGCTGGTCGTACAGGTCGGCGGTGTTGCGGTTGCGGTCTTCGGCGCGCTGCCAGAACTCGCGCGGGTCGGACGGGCCGGGGAACAGGGCCTTGTCCTTCTGGGATTCGTGCTTGAAAATGGCCTTGCGCTTCTTGTGGACCTCATCCGGCGATAGCGGGACGGCCATTTCGATCTCGTCGACGCCCCACTCCTGCCAGGCGCCGCGGTACAGCCAGATTTCGCACTGGTCGATCCACTTGGCGCCCTCGGCGCGCAGCTCGGCGACGGCCTGGAAGATGGCGGTCAGACATACGCGGTGGGTGCCGTGGGGGTCGGACAGGTCGCCGGCGGCGTAGACCTGGTGAGGCCTGGTCTTGACCAGCAGGTCCTTGATGATCTTCACGTCGTCCGGGCCGATGGGCTTTTTGCGGACCCGGCCGGTCTCGTAGAAGGGCATGTCGAGGAAGTGGATACGGGCGTCGTCGGCGACGCCGGAGAACCGAGCGCCGGCACGGGCCTCGGCGCGTCGGATCAGGCCCTTGATGGTCTGGAGTTCTTTGGCGTCGACCTCGCCGGGCTTCTTCTTCTGGACGAACGACTCGATCTGGGCCTCGATGCCGGCGGCGACGGACTCGTTGAGGCCGAACGCGCGGGCGTACTCGCGGACGAAGTCGGCGTGGCGGAGGGCGGTGTCGTCCCAGACGGCGATGTTGCCGGACGTCTGGTAGGCGACGTGCACCTCGTGGCCCTGCTCGCACAGGCGGATGAACGTGCCGCCCATGGAGATCACGTCGTCGTCGGGGTGCGGGGAAAAGAGGACGACCCGCTTGGGGAAGATCTCGGGGTGGGCGTGGTGGAATGCGGGGAAGTCGAGTCCCGCCTCGACCTGCTTGGGCTTCCCGCCCGGCCAGCCGGTGATGGTCGACTGGAGGGACTTGAAGACCTCGATGTTGACGTCGTAGGCGCCGCCCCGGCCGGCGATGAGCTCCTGCAGGCCGTGCTCGTTGTAGTCCTCATCCGTGAGTTTCAGGAGCGGCTTTTTGGTCTCGAGGGCCAGCCAGATGGCGGCCTTGCGGGTCATGTGTTCGTCCCACGTGAGGCCGAAATCTTCGAGGTTGCCCAGGAGCCACGGCGTCTTGAACCGCGTGAGCTCGGCGGCGGAGGCGCTGTCGAGGACGATCCGCGCGTTGGGGTGCTGCTGCAGGTACGACGCGGCGACCTGGTTGGTGATCTCGCCCTCGACGGCGCGGCGGATGACCTTGGCCTTGCCCTCGCCCCACGCCATCAGCACCACCTTGCGGGCCGACAGGATCGTCTCGACGCCCATTGTGATGGCCTTGCGGGGGACGTTCCACTCGCCGAAGAAGTCGGACGCGGCGTCGAGGCGGGTGACGAGGTCGAGGGTGATGAGGCGGGTCTT
>DATHXE010000498.1:0-13190 GCA_035459845.1 Tepidisphaeraceae bacterium
GGGTAAGGCCTCACGGCCGTACCCATGCCACGTGCGGCCCGCGCGTCGCGCTCGCGTCCCCAACGTCCGGCCGTCGGCCACTGTCTTCCCCATGATGTTCCGCCCGCTCATCATCGCGCTGCTGTTCGCCCCCGTGGCCGCCCTCGGCCAGTCCACGCCGTTGCAGATCACCGTCACCGGCATCGAGGGCGCCGTGCAGGTGCGCGAGGGCGACGACAAGCCGTGGCGCAAGCCCACGCTCGGCGAGATCCTCGGCCCGGGCGCCGAGTTCCGCACCGGCCCGCGCGGGGCCGTCCGCTGCCACATGCCGCCCGACCAGACGTTCACCATCGACCGCCTGGGGGTCATTAAGGTCCTCAAGGCCCTTCAGGAGTCGGGGAAGATCACGACGGACCTGGCGATGCAGTACGGCCGCACGCGGTACGACATCGAGCAGGCGGGCGTCGAGCACGCCGCCACGATCCGTTCGCCCAACGGCACCCTCGCCCTCCGCGGTACGCGCGTCAGCCTGTTCGACCAGCCGCCCTACGCCCCGGTCGCCACCAGCCTGACCGGCCGGGCCGTCTACGCGAACGCCAAGCGCCAGGTCGCGCTGGGCGGCAAGGGCACGGGCAAGGCCCAGGTGGACGAGGGCTCGGAGTCGGCCGCCGACAACGCCGCCAAGGTCGCCCAGGTACAGCGGGTGATCGACCCCCGCGCCGCGCTGGAGTTGACCGAGGCCGAGGCCCGCCAACTCGCGATCGAGGTGACGCGCGGTGGGATCCGCTTCGACCGCCTGATCGTCGGCGGCTTCCGCACGCCCCCCAACGACCTCGCCGCCGCCGGCCTGCTCCCGGGCAAGCTGAACTTCGTCGCCACCTGGACCGGCTTCGCCGACATCGACCTGTTCGTGATCGTCAACCCGAACGCGCCCAACCAGCGGATCCTGGGCAATCCGTCGGTCACGCGCCTCTTTCAGTCACAGGGGGTCAGCACGACGACCGTCTCCGACCGCCTGCCCAGCGGCGCGCGGATCGACTTCGACAAGGTCAGCGCCCAGAAGGGCGACTTCGAGGTCGCCTACTGGCCTAAAGCCAACTACAGCGCCGGCAACTACGGCATCGGCATCATCCACCAGGATTTCCGCGACAAAAACCCCGGCTACTCCGCCGTCAGCGACATCAAGCTCGAGGTCTACCAGGACGGCAAGAAGCTCAACACCGTGCTGACGAACCCGGAAGAGGTCCTCGCCGGCACCGCCCGCCCGAAGTTCGGGACGACCTACGAGACCAAGACGGACCTCAATAACGGGCGCGACGTGGTGAGCACGATAGCGGTCGTGCCGGCGGGAACGCCCGCGGCGACGCCGGCGAACAAGGGGAAGGGGAAGGCGGCGGCGGCGCCCGCCGCGCCCAAGCCGGTGAAGCGGGGCCGGTAGTTCGGGCGAGATCCGAGCCGCGGAGCGGCGGCAAAAAGTAGCCCGGGGCGCGAGCCCCGGGTCAATCCGTCGGAACGAACGCGAGCCTCGGAGGGGCGACAGACGGGGGCGTCGGGCCGGGTACTGTGAGCGACGCGAACCGGCATCGCGCTCGCCACGCCCACTTCTGCCGCCCCTTTCGGGGCTTTTATCCCGGCCGTCCGCGATGACCCAGGGCTTTCGTCGGCTTTCGCCCTGGGCTACTTTTTGTCGCCCCTTCGGGGCTGCGACACGTCGCCAATGTGGAATTCCCCCGCCCGCTGACCGATAACACCCTTGTCGCGTGCGCGGGCCCCCGTCGTCCGTCGACGCGCTCCCCTCCGGGCTCGCATGAGGCTCGCCCTCCGGGTCGCGGCTAAACAGGGGAGCGCGGTCCCCCGCCCTACTGGCTACCGGCTACTGGCTCCTCCGCCCCATGACCCGCATCCAACGCCGACTCCTGATCGACACCAGCGTGCTCGGCGTGACGCTGACCCTCGTCGTCGCGCTGTTGGACTTCACGACCCGCGCGCTGGCCCCGCTGGACGATTGGTTCTACGACGCGCGGGCTGTGCTGTGCCAGCGGTGGACACCCCCGCCGACCGACCAGCTCGTCTTCCTCGACGTCGACGACGCCGCCCTGACGGCGATCGGCAAGTGGCCCTGGCCGCGGACGCAGATCGCCGACCTGCTCGACGAGATCAACGCCGCCGGCGCCAAGGCCGTGGCGATGGACATCGTGTTCTCCGAGCCGTCGCCCGTCCGCCTGGTCGAGACGCCCGCCGGCAAGATCGAGAAGATCGACGACGACGCCAACTTCGCCGCCGCCATCGGCCGGCACAAGAACGTCCTGGTCCCGGTCTCGCTCACGATCAGCGGCAAGCCGTCGCCGCTCTACCTCAAGATTATCGGGTACCTCAAGGCCGACCTCGAACTGTCCGAAGCCGACTGCTACCAGCGTCTGCTCGCGGACCCGGAGAAGGTGCTGCCGCCCGGGTCGCGGTCGCCGACCGACCTGTTCATCCAGGCCCGCCGCGACGCGATGAACGCGCGCCTGGCCGAGGCGATGCAGGCGGGGGACCTGCCGGTGTCGGACCTGCGCCGCCTGCTGCTCCCGAAGACCGACCCCGAGTTCTTCGGCTCGCCGCTCTACCGCCTGCTGGACGAGGAGCTCAAGAAGGTGCAGGCGATCCGCCCGCTGACGCGGTACATGCGGCCGCTCCCCGCGGGGCTGGCGGACCTGGCCACCTATTCGTCCGAGCTCGCGCCGATCCGCGAGTTTTCGCTCGCCGCGGCGCACGGCGGGTACGTCGACTACCTGCAGACCAACGACGCCGGCGCCGTCCGCGCGATTCCGCTGGCCGTCAACTACCGCGGCCGGCTGTTCCCGCAGATGGACCTGGTCCTCGCGTGCGCCGCGCTCGACGTCGACCCGCGCACGGTGAAGTTCGCGCCGGACGCGGTCGTCATCCCCAAGCCGCCCGGGCGCGACGCCGACGTCCGCATCCCGGTCCGCCCCGTCTACTCGCCGTCGTTCGGCCGGCCGGTCGGGCTGTTCATGGACGTGCCCGTCCGCGGCACGCCCCGGTGGGAATACATCTTCGACCACAAGCGGCACCAGAAGTCCGAGCTGCACGTGTCGATGGCCGCCGTGTGGGACGTGCGCCTGACCCGCGAACGGATCGCCCGGAACAACGAGAACCTCGACCGCGCCCTGCGCACGCTGCTCGACGACGACCCGCCCGTCGCGTCTCCCGAGCCCCCGCGGCTGGGCCTGGACGCCGCCAGGTACAAGGCGTTCGTCGCGTCCAAGCCCGCCCCGGAAGACCTCGCCCCGCGCCTTGCCCTGGTCGCCCGCGCACAGGAACTGCTCAAGGAGACCGGGCTGGACGCGCTGCCGACGATGAAGGACTCGGAACTGCCCGACCCCCGCGAGCGCGTGAAGCGCGACGAGGTCGCCGCCGCCCTGCGCGGGATCGACCGGGCGGTGCCGCAGGTCAGGCGGTTCGAGGAACAACTCAAGGCCCGCCGGGAGTCCCTGAAGGACAAGATCGCCGGCCGGGCGGTGCTGGTCGGGTGGGTGGGCACGGGCCAACTCGACCGCGTGCCCACCGCGATCCAGCCCGACTGCCCGGGCGTGGTCGTCCACGGGCTGATGTTCAACGGGATCGTGACCGGCGACCTCTGGCGGCACGCCCCCAAGTGGGTCACCCTCCTGATCACGCTCCTGATCGGCCTGGCGGTCACCGCCGCCAACGGGTTCCTCAAGCCGGTCGGCGCGGCCGCCGTCGCCGTGCTGCTGGCGGCGGCGTACCTGCTGGTCAACGGCTACCTGCTGTTCGACTACGGCAACCTCTGCGTCGGCGTCGCCGGGCCGATGGTCACCCTCGGGTGCGTGTGGTCGACCGGGGCCGTCGCCGGGTTCCTCATCGAGGCCGCCGAGCGCGCCCGCATCACCAAGCGGTTCAGCAGCTATACGGACCCCAAGCTCGTCGACTATTTCCTCAACGACCCGGCCGCCACCTTCAAGGGGCAGGTCCGCGAGATGTCGGTCATCTTCACCGACCTGGCCGGGTTCACGACGCTCAGTGAGAAGCTCCGCGAGCAGACCGTCGACATCCTTTCGGAGTACCTGGGCGTGATGGTCCCGATCATCCGCCGTCACGACGGGTTCGTGAACAAGTTCCTGGGCGACGGGATCATGTGTTTCTACAACGCCCCGCGGGACGACAACGACCACGCCGCCCACGCCGTACAGACGTGCCTCGACATGCAGACCGCGATGGCGACGTTCGCCGACGATCTGGAGAGGCGCGGCCTGCCGCGCGTGGCGATGCGGTGCGGCGTGTCGACCGGCACCATGGTCGTCGGCGACTCCGGCCCCGCTGACGCGAGCGACTACACGGTGCTCGGCGACACGGTCAACTTCGCCAGCCGCCTCGAGGGCGCCAACAAGGTCACCGGGACGTCCGTCCTGATCTCCCAGCGGACGGTCGAACTCCTGGGCGACCGCTACCTCGTCCGCCCCGTCGGCCGGCTCCAGGTCGTCGGCAAGTCCGAGGGCGTGATGACGTGCGAGCCCGTGGCGAAGGTCGACGACGCGACCGCCGCGCATCGCGAACTGACCGCAGTCACGGCCGAGATGGTCGCGGCGTACGTCGCCGCGGACTTCGCGACGTGCGTCGAGGTCGCCGAGCGCATGGACGCCGAGTTCGGCCCGACCAAGCTCGCGGCCCTCTACCGCCGGACGAGCCAGCAGTATCTCGCGACCCCGCCGGGGCCGGATTTCGCGGGGAATCTGGTGCTGACGGAGAAGTAGTCACTCCGCTCAGCGGAATCGCCACAGAGAACACAGAGTCACAGAGAAAGACCTCCTTCCTCTGTGACGCTGTGAACTCTGTGGCGATTTCAGAGCCTTCGAAAGAGAGCGTTCCTCTCAAAACAAGAGATCCACGCATCGCCGCCGGAGGTCCTCCGCCGTGCGACGCGTGGATCGTGTACGTTCTCCCGCGTGCCGCGGGAATCCGACTCTAAAGGAGTCGGCGCAAATCAACTACATCGTCGACGTCCCGCCGACGCGGTCCTCGCCCTTGTTCGACCGGCGATTCCCGCCGGCCGCGCGGGTGTCGGTCTTCTCGGTGTCCTCGGCCTTCTCGCCGCCACCGATACCGGCCTTCGCCGCCAGGTTCGTCACCGCGCCGCTGACCTTCTCGTAGCCCGTCCCGACCTTGTCGGCGACGGCCTTGTACCCGGTGCTTACCGCGCCGGACACGGCTTGGCCGTATTGGCCGAGGTGGTCGCGGGCGTAGTCCTGGGCGACCCGCCGGCGCTGGCTGCCGCTCTTGGGGTCGAAGACGTACATCAACGCCGCGCCGATCGCCATGCTCGACAGCGCGCAGATCGTCATCGCCGTCTTGTGCCCCGGCATCTCGCCGCCGAGCGATTCGACCGCGTACCGGCGAGCCTCGTAGCTCTTGTCGGACAGGTAGTCGCCGGCCCGGCCGACCAGTGAGGACGCCGATGAGCCGACCGACCCGATCGCGCTCGACGCGCCTTCGTAGGCATTGGACGCCGCGCCGGACGCGTAATCGCGCGCCGACCCGAGCCAGCCGCCGACCGTGCCGCCGAGGCTGCTGCCCAGGCCTTGTACGCCGTGCAGGAGGCTGCTGCGGCGCCTGCGCCCGTTGTCCGGGTCGAGCAGGTAGAGCAGGCCGGCGCCCAAGCCGACCCCGCCGACCACCGCCATCATCTTGCCCAGCCCGCCGCCCGATTCATTCGAGTCAGTTCGTCCGTTGCGCCACATGTCACACGCTCCTTCTGGTATTGCTGGTCGTAAGTCGTTCGTTCTCGAACGCCGGGATACCGAATATCAAACCCCGTGCCTCGCGGCCGCTCACGCCGGGATCGCCGGGCCGATCAGGTCGGCCCCGGCCGTGGGCGGCAGGTCGTCGCCGACGAAATACCCTCCGTGCTTGCGGATCGTCGCGAGCACGGCTTCCGACATCGCGCCCGGCCGGACCGCCAGCAGGGCCTTGCCGGAATTGAACTGCTGCTCGTAATAGACGGCCTCGTCCTCCGATACGCCCAGCCCGGTCATCGCCCCGAGAATGCCACCAACCGCCGCCCCCGCGGCCCCGAATCCGACAGCCGTCGTGAGAATTCCACCCGCCACGACCGGCCCGATCCCGGGGATCAGCAGCGCCGCGACCGCCCCCAGGACCGCGCCCGTCGCCGCCCCGGTGGCCGCCCCGACGGCCGCGCCTTTGCCGTCTTTCGTCCCCAGGGCGTCGGTGATCATCCCCCCCTCGACCACGTCGGAGCCCCGGATCGCGAACCCGAGGTCGTCATGGCCGAAGCCCATTTGGCGGAGCTCGTCGTAAGCGAGCTCGGCCTGGTACCGGTCGTTGAATATCCCGACGACGACGCCATTGCCGAATCGCATGACAGGCTCCTTTTGCATTGGCAGGGGGGCGCAGCATGGTCCGCGTCTCACCGCGGGTGACACGATGCAATTTGAATACCGCCCGTCCCGCGCCCTTCCCTGAGCCGCCCAACCCGCCATACTGACCGCACCCGTAAACCGGACGCGACAGAACGGCGTGACGGATTGCCGATTGTCCATTGCCGATCGCGCCACTGAACTGACCTCCCTACTGGCTACTGACTACTGGCTACTCCCTCCTCCATGTTCCCCTTCATCAAACTCAAATCCCCCGACACGTACGTCGCCTGTAACTGGAATTTGTCCGAAGACGTCGCGGGGCGCACGTACTGGGTTTCGTTCTTCAAGCGGCACTTGCCGACGTTCCTGGATTTCGGGATGGCCGCAGCCCGGGCGCGGGGGTGCGCGGATGTCGATTGCCGGGCGCGGGCGGCGGCGTGCGCGACGGCGCTGGCAAAACGGCTCGACGCCTTCGACGTCGACCCGGCCCGCCACGGGCGCGTGTCGATCGTCGAACTCGGCGCCTGGCGGAACGAACTGCTCTGGGGCCACGGGTTTGACGACTGCTTCGTCGACCTCAAGGACCGCGCCAACGAAGCCGTCCTGCCGCTGCTGCCGACCGTCTGCCGGCAGTTGGACGCGCTGGACGCCGACCCCGCCGCACAGCTCCGCGCCGTGATCGAAGGCGTGTTCGCCGGCAACCTCTTCGACATGGGCGCCGAGGCCACCGCCAAGCAGTTCGCCAACGGCGACGGCCCCGACTTCTTCGCCACCCGCGCCAAACTCCCCAACCGCCCCTGGCTCGTCGATGACTACGACGCGCTCGCCACCAAACTCCTCTCCTCGCAACCCGCAACCCGCCACTCGCAACCCGGTCCCGCTCAGCACTCACGACTCGGCACTCGGCACTCTCCCTACCGCCACTGCATCTTCTTCATCGACAACGCCGGCTCCGACTTCCTGCTCGGCGCCATCCCGATGATCCGCTACCTCGCCCGCCGGGGCACACGCGTGACGATCGCCGCGAACGAAAAGCCGACGCTGAACGACATGACGGTGCACGATGTCAAACGGTGGTGGCCGCGCATTCTCGAAGCCGAGCCCTCTCTGGCCACCCTCCCGATCGACCTCGTCTCGACCGGCACGGGCGAGCCGCTGATCGACCTGTCGAAGGTGAGCGAAGAGTTGAACGCGATTGCCGCCGACGCCGACCTGGTCATCCTCGAAGGCATGGGCCGGGGCGTCGAATCCAACCTCGACGCGGCGTTCACGTGCGACGCGCTGAACCTCGCCATACTCAAAGACCCGGCGGTGACCGAGCGACTGGGCGGAAAGATGTACGACGTGGTGTGTCGGTTCCGGTAAGGAGGTGACCGTCGCCGGACCCGGTTAGCATCGCCCCGAGAGGCCGATTTCGTTCCGCGACCGCTACAGATGACGGCTGGAGGTTGGGAATGCGTGTGAGAGCCGAGACGGCACGGACGTGCGTCGCCCCTCGCTTGCCGCTGTTGGCGGCCGCGCTGATCGTCCTCCTGTCGGCGAGGCCCGACCGACTCTTTGCCGCCGACGAACCGACCGCCGGTGCCGTGACGTTCTCCACTGCGCGCGGCTTCTACACGACCCCGTTCGACGTCACCTTCACCGCGCCGCCCGGCGCGTCGATTCGCTACACGCTCGACGGCACGACGCCGACCGCGACCGCCGGCACGCCGTACGCGGCGCCGGTGCCCGTCAAAGGCACGACCGTCCTCCGGGCCGTCGCGTACCGCCCGGGGCACGCGCCTGGCCCCGTCACCACGCACACCTACCTGTTCCCCGCCGACGTGCGAACGCAAACGGTCCCGTCACCCAAACACCCGGCGGCGGCCTACCCGCCGGCGTGGAAGGACGCGTCGGCCCCGGCTGATTACAACGTCGACGCCGCCGACATTCCCCCCGCCGACGCCGCCGCGTTCGCCGCCGGCCTTGTCGACCCCGCCGTCCCTTCCATCTCGATCGTCACCGCGCCGGCGAACCTGTTCGACCCGGCCACCGGCATCTACCAGAATCCGACCGCCGAGGGCGGCGAGTGGGAGCGGCCGGTGTCGATCGAGTTCATCGACCCGGCGAAAGGCCCCGGCTTCCAGGTCGACGCCGGGCTCCGCGTGCAGGGCGGCATGTCGCGCGTCCCGGCGAATCAGCCTAAGCACGCCTTCCGCGCCCTCTTCAAGAAAAAGTACGGCCCCGGCAAGCTCAGTTTCCCCCTCTTCGGCGACCGCACCGGCGACCTGCACACCATCGTCTTCCGCAGCACGTACAACAACAGTTGGACGCACTGGGACCCCGCCCAGCACCAGCGGGCCGACTACGTCCGCGACGCCTTCGCCCGCCTCACCCAGCGCGACATGGGCCACCCCGCCGTCCGCCAGCGCTACGCCCACCTCTACCTCAACGGCCTGTACTGGGGCCTGTACGACCTGACCGACCGCCCCGCCGACGCGTGGGCGGCGGTCGTCGTCGGCGGCAAGCGCGATCACTACACGATCGTCAACTCCGGCGAGCCCGTCTCCGGCCCACCCACCAAAGCCGACCCCAAGGGCACCAACCGCGCCGCCGCCGACTGGCGCGCCCTGTTCGAGGCCGTCCGCAAGGACATGACCGTCCCGGCGAACTACCACGACGTCGTCACGCGCTTAGTCGACCCGACGAACCTCGCCGACTACATGGTCCAACAATTCTTCGCCGGCAACCTCGACTGGGACTTCCACAATTACTACGCCTACCGCGACACCGACCCCGCCGCGAAGGTAAAGGGCTGGCGGTTCGTCGCCTGGGACTCCGAGCGCACCCTCGAGGGCCTCGACGACAACGTCACCGGCGTCAACACCGCCGGCCACCCCACCGAAGTCTTCCGCCGCCTGATGGCCAACCCCGACTTCAAACTCCTCTTCGCCGACCGCGCCCACCGGGCCCTCGCAAACGACGGCCCGCTGACGCCGGCGAAAAACATCGCCCGCTACAAAGCCCTCGCCGACCAGATCCAGAACGCGGTCGTCGCCGAGTCCGCCCGCTGGGGCGACTTCCGCGGCGGTCCATACACGCGGGCGACATGGCGGGCCGAAGTGAACCGGCTCACCACCACCTACTTCCCCGCCCGCACCGACCGCGTCGCCAAGCAATTCGCCGCCGCCGGGTTTACGCCGGCCGTCGCCGCGCCGCTTTTCGCGCCGCACGGCGGGAAGGTCACAGCCGGTCACAGGCTGACGATCACCCCGCCCGCGGGCACGGTTGTCCACTACACGACCGACGGGACGGACCCGCGCGTCGGCGCCACCGCCACAACCGCCGGCGGCGCGATCTCCCCGACCGCTCGAGCCTATGACCCCGCCAACCGCCCGACCGTGACCGCATCGACCCCCGTCAAAGCGCGCGCCCGCTCAGCGAAGGGGCAGTGGAGCGCGCTGACCGAGGCGACGTTCGTTATCGAACCCGCACCCGCGAAGTAACCCCGACACCCCTTTTAGCCGCTGGGCTTGCCCAGCGCGTCCGACGGCGCTCCCCGTTCCTCGGTCCGCTCCGATCACCGTCACGACCATTCGACCTCTACTTGCTCGCGAGCAGTTTCAGCACCTCGGGATGCGCGCCTGCGAGATCCGCCGGCGTTTTCCCCAGCGAACGCTTGTCGCGATCCGCCCCCTTCGCGAGCAACAGCTTTACGATCTCGACGTGGCCGTTCTCCGCGGCGGCATGGAGCGCGGTGTAGCCGTCCGCGTCGGCGTGGTTCACGTCGGGATTCTTCTGAAGCGCCAGCTTCACATTCCCAAGGTTGCCCAGCGAAGACCAGTAAGTCAGCTCGTCGACCTCCATCGCGCCTTCGGGAATGAGCGCGCTCGGCGTTCGAAGCGCGCCGCCGCCCTCGCCAGCGGCCTTCGACATCGCTCGGTCGGATTCCTCGGCGTGCCGTTGGGCTTTCGGATCGGTCACTGCTGTAAGCTCCCGGCTATCGCAACCGACAACGGCAACGGTCAATAGGATCGTCAAAACCGGGGTAATTCGCACTGCTTCCTCCGCCGCCCGAGCGCTTTTCACAGCGACCCTCCGGCGCATCGATCATATCAGGACAGGGCGGAGCGGCGCGAGTGCCTCGGAGGGTTCTTCTTCGCCCATTACTCATTCGCCATCTCCGAGCCGCCGCCGAATGCTCGCGGCCTTGTATGCGCCTCGCGTGCACGACGCACACGGGCACGGCGCCCGGCCATGTGCGCCCGGGAAATACCGCCACCCGATCGTCTGCCGCAACCCGCCCACCCGGCGGATCTCGCCAGGCCCGATCTTGCGCGGGATGATCACTTCCCATCCGAGCCGGCTACGCGTCGCCATGAACGTCGCGCACGCCTGGGCTGCGGTCATCCAGTGGTGTCGCTTGTGGTAGTGCCCGGCCCAAACCCGCTCGTCGTCCGGGATCCGGAAGTACACCCCCACCATCGGCCCGGCGCACCACCGCGCCAACTCGCGCACCCACTGGTGCGTCACCACGTAGTCGGCCGTCACCGGGACGGCGAAGACCCCGCCCGGAAAATCGCCGTAGGGCCGCCGCGCGCGGGCAATGCCCGCCCGCCGGATCCGACGGACCGCCGCCGCGGGCGCGAGATGGACGTACATCGCCATAAGACTCCGACCACGACCGAAACGGCACCCGCCTGACAGGCGTCCGCCCCTTCCCCTCAAGCCCCCACCCCCCCACAGCCGATACTTATCGGACCAGGCCCAGCCCCCGGAGCGCCCGCACCATGCCCACGTTTTCCACCCGCCGCGCCGCCCTCGTCATGTGCGTACTCATCGCCGTCCTCGGCGGCATGGTCTCGCGCGTCGCCTACCTCCAGACCTACGGCCGCGAGCGCACCATCAACTCCGCCGAGCGCCAGCAACACCTCACCGAAAAGCTCGTCTCCCGCCGCGGCTGCATCTACGACGCCAACGGCTGCCTGATGGCCGGTACCGTCCAGACCCAGACCGTCTACGTCGACCCCAAGTTTCTGCTCGACTCCTATCAAGCCGCCTCGGAACAAGCCGCCGCCGACGCCGCCCTGCGCATCAAGGACCCCAAGCACGCCCCCAAGCTCGACCCGACCGCCCCCGTCCGCAACCTCCAGACCATGGACGCGGACATCGCCAGGCTCGCCCGCCTGCTCGACAAGAAGCCCTTCGAGCTCTCCAAACTCGTCTCCGAAAAGTTCGAGTCGCGCTTCATCAAGCTCGCCGAGAACCTCGACCAGAAGTCCGTCGATGCCATCCTCGCCCTCGACATCCCAGGCATCGGATCGCTCCCCCAGAACCAGCGCTACTACCCCATGGGCTCGATCGCCGCCCACGTCCTCGGCGGCGTCGGCCGCGACGACTCGGGCCTGGCCGAAAAGGGCCTTGAGGGCCTCGAGCTCAGGTTCAACAAGGAACTCGCCGGCCGCGACGGCTCCCAGCGCGTTTTGAAGGACGCCCGCCGCCGCGCCATCTCCGTCGCCGCCGAGGACTACTTCCCCCCGCAGCACGGCCACCACCTCATCCTCACCATCGATTCCAACATCCAGATGATCGCCGAGCAGGAGCTCGCCAAGACCTGCACCGAGTTCAAGGCCGACCGCGGCGAGTGCATCATCCTCGACCCCAAGACCGGCGACGTCCTGGCCCTGTCCAACTGGCCCAACTTCAACCCGCAGATCCTCGAGGATTCAAAGCCCGCGGTCCGCCGAAACCGCGCCCTGACCGACCCCTACGAGCCCGGCTCAACCTTCAAGCCCTTCCTCGCCGGCTACGCCCTCCGCGAGCGCGTCGCCAAAGTCTCCGACGTCTTCCCCCTCAACGGCAAGACGTTCGTCACGCCCTACGGCCGAAAGATCACCGACGTCCACGGCTACGACCGCCTCGCCTTCTGGGACGTGCTCGTCAAGTCGTCCAACATCGGCATGTGCATGCTCGCCGAGCGCATGGGCAACACGAAGCTCCACGCTGCGATCAAGTCCTTCCAGTTCGGCCAGCGCACCGGCATTGAGCTCCCCGGCGAAGACCCGGGCATGGTCAACCCGCTCCGCAAGTGGACCAAGTACTCCACCGAGTCCATCGCCCAGGGCTATGAGGTCATGGTCACCCCCATGCAGCTCGCCCGCGCGTTCTGCGTCTACGCCAACGGCGGCCGGCTGGTGACGCCGCGCATCGTCCGCGGCAGCCTCGAGCCCGACGGCCAGATCGCCAGCCGCGCCGAAAGCGAAGGCCTACAGCTCGTCCCCTCCGTCCTCGACGCCCAGACGGCCATGGACGTCCGCCGGGTGCTCGCGGATGTGCCCGTCCGCGGCACGGCCACCAAGGCCCGCCTCAAAGACTGGAACATCTTCGGCAAGACCGGCACCGCCCACGTCTCGTCCGGCAAGGGCGGCTACAACGACTCGAAGTACACCTCCTCCTTCATGTGCGGCGCACCCTTCGAAGACCCCAAGATCGTGGTGGTCATGATCATCCACGAGCCCGACAAGGCCCTGGCCCATTACGGCGGTACCGTCTCCGCCCCCGGTGCCAGCCGCGTCGTCGAGCGCACGCTGAGCTACCTCGGCACGCCCCCCAGCCGCGACCTCCCGCTGCCCCCCACACAAGTCGCCGGCATCCTCCACAACTACCAGGAGTCGGCCTACCGCCTGCCCGCCAATGTCGACCGCGAGAAGGAAGCCAAGAAGCTCGCGACGCAAAAGCCTACCACCGGCACGCGCCGGCCCGACCCCCGGACCGTCACCCTCCCCCGCGATTAACCCGCAGAGCCCAATCGCCGTTATGGTATGCTGCTCCGGC
>DATHXE010000499.1:0-2015 GCA_035459845.1 Tepidisphaeraceae bacterium
TGGGCATGCCCCAGAGGCGTTCGATTCCCCCAATCGAGGACCGCTGGGGCATGCCCACGCGAGCCGACGATCGCTCCCGCGCGAAGGGCCCAACCGGCGGCTCGCGAGGGCATGGCACCCGTCGACATCAGGATCGCGCGACCCACACCCAATCCCCGCCCTCCGGCACCTCGTACTTCCCCTCCGCCCCGCGCGCTTCGACGCGCTCCCCCGTCCGCGGATCGAACCACTCCGCCCTCGCGCCCGGCGCCAGCCTGCTCACGTCGACGCGCAACACCCCCTTCTCCGGCCGCCGCGGCACGTACGCGACGGCAAGGTCTCCCTCCGGCGAACGCGCCGCCGGCACCTGCCCCGTCGCATCCCCCGGGAACGGCTGCTCGACCAACTTGTCGTCCGGCGTGAGCCGCCACCACTCGATCGTCTCCATGAACGCCGCGACGCGCGCCAGGTCCTCCGCCCCCGGAAACTTCATCGCCTCCCGCCAGGCCGGCCCCTCGCCTAGCCCCGTGTGGTTCAGCGCCTCCATGGGCCGGTCGTGCCACCCCCACAGCCCGTGCGCCCCGTACGCCACGCCCGCCGTCGGCGCGTTGAGCAGGCTCCACCACACCGCCCGCCGGACCGAATCCCGCCCGAACGGTTTGGCGTATCCCGGCGCGATCCCCTCGTAAACCGGCTCCAGGTTGATCACCGGCCGCGCCCGCACCGCCCGCTTCCGCCAGTACGTCGCCGGCGGCCCGTGCTGAAACCACCGCAGCGCGTCCGGCCGCTCCGAGTGGCTCGACTGATACCCCAGCACGTCCAGCCACGCCTCCTTCTCGAACCGCTTGTAAGGCCACGTCCCGCCCATGGGGTGCATCGCGACCGGAGCACGATTCGGGCCGAACGCCGCCTCCAATCCCGCCGCAAACGACTCCAGCGCTGCGGAGGGAGGTCGCCCCTTACTAAGTTTTCCTACGAGTTTGCGGATGCGTATTACGTGCTCAGGCCCGAAGACCGTCCGGCCCACACTCTTCCATTTCCACGCACGCCACCAGTCGTACTTGCCGTCGCCCGCCAACACCCACATGACCTGGCGCGACGCGAACCGCGCGACCATCTGCGCGATCATCAGCGAGAGGAAATTGTAAGGCGCCGTGTGCCCCATGTTCAGCCGCCGCGACTTCCCGAAGTTCGCCGCCCACGCGAGCACCGGCACCGCCAGCATCCCGTGCGCGTTGATCGCCGCGAGCTTCCGGTCCATCCGGTCGAAGAACGCCGGGTTCGCCCGCCCCTGTTCGTCGAACGCGACGTGCCCCTCCGCGTCCGCCAGCGCCGCCGTCCACGGCGCGTGGGCGACCAGTTGGATCGTCGTGAACCCCTGCGCCGCCCGGTACGCCAGGTACTCGGCCCACTCCGCGTCCGTCGACAGCAGCCCGCCGTTCCACGCCGTGTCCGCCAGGTAGAAGAACGGCGTCCCGTCCGCGTGCGCGAGGTGCGTGCCCGACGCGCTCACGCACACCGGGCCATGACGTTCAAACCGATCGGCGGTCGCGTCGCTCACTTCGGCACCTCCGGTACGCGATTCGACTGAGCCGGCGGGACCCCGAATTCCGAGGGCCTCAGCCACTTGCCCCACAACCACCGCGTATCCGGCATGACGTCGGGCGCCGGCACCGGCGGCTCCGTCCGCATCGGCCCGTTCCCCACGCGCAACTCCGACTCCGGAATCTCGTCCGCCGCCGCCGCAGCCGGTCGAACCGCAGTCGTGCCACACCCCGCCACCGCCGCCGCGGCGCTCAGAAGTACCAGGCCAGTCCGACGCGCGACCATGCCCCGCATCTTATCAGACCCGGGCGTCACCCGCGTTACCGTCCGGCAGCGATGGTGCGAACTTCCCGGCACTACGCCCCGTCCTCACTTCTCGCCGATGAATACCACCGGCCGCCCAATGTGAGACCCGCCACACCGTGCACAAAAACGTCCGAAAAACTGTCGAAAACCTCTTACACCGCTTAGCCGGTGCGGTTAAATTCTCC
>DATHXE010000500.1:0-9309 GCA_035459845.1 Tepidisphaeraceae bacterium
GCCGCCCGATCGGGCCTGCTCTCACGTGCGCCGCAATGCGCCGCACCGTAGTGACGAACGAAACCCCCTTACTTCGGCCCACCCGTCGGGGCCGGGATCTTCGACTTATCCGGCCACAGGTACGCGCTGTACGAGTCCGGCTTCACCAGCCCGGCGCTCTTCCAGACGATCTTGAACTGGCCGTCCTTCTTGATCTCCCCGATGTAAACCGGCTTGAGCGTGTGCTGGTTCTTCGGGTCCATGCTCTTCTTCCCGCCCGGGGCGTCGAACTCGAGCCCGTAGACGGCCTTGCGGACTTTGTCCACGTCGAAGCTGCCGGCCTTCTCGACCGCCTTCTTCCACACGTACACGCCGTAGTACGCCGCCTCGATCGGGTCGTCCGTCACGCGGCTGTCCCCGCCCGGCAGGTTGCTCTTCTTGCAGAACTCCTTGAATGCCGCGTTGAACTTCTTGTTCTCCGGCGTGTCGATCGACATGAAGTAGTTCCAGCACGCCAGGTGGCCCACCAGCGGCGGCACGTCCATCGCCCGCAGCTCGTCCTCGGCGACGCTGAACGCCATGATCGGGCAGTCCGAGCTCGTCAGCCCCTGGTTGGCGAACTCCTTGTAGAACGGGACGTTCGAGTCGCCGTTGATCGTCGACAGGACGCACGCCTTACCGCCCGCCGCAAACTTCTTGATCTTCCCGACGATCGTCTGGTAGTCCTGGTGGTGGAACGGCGTGTACTCCTCCATCACGTTGGCGTCCGGCACGCCCTTGCTCTTGAGGAACGCCTTGAGCACCTTGTTCGCCGTGCGCGGGAAGACGTAGTCTGTCCCGAGCAGGTAGAACTTCTTGTAGCCGCCGCCCTCCTCGCTCATCATGTACTCGGCCGCCGGCACCAGCTGCTGGTTCGGGCTCGCCGCCGTGTAGAACACGTTCAGCGACTGCTCCTCGCCCTCGTACTGCACCGGGTAGAACAGCAGGGCGTTGTTCCCCTCGTACACCGGGAGCACGCTCTTCCGCGACACGCTCGTCCAGCACCCGAAGGTCACCGCGACCTTCTCCTGGACGATCAACTGCTTGGCCTTGTCCGCGAACAGGTCCCAGTTCGACGCCGGGTCGACGACGACCGGCTCGATCTGCTTCCCGAGCACGCCGCCCGACTTGTTGATCTCCTCGACCGCCATCAACACCACGTCGCGGAGCGACGTCTCGCTGATCGCCATCGTCCCGCTCAGCGAGTGCAGGATTCCGATCTTCACCGTCTCCTGCGCCCGCGCCATTTGGCCGAACGTGGCCAGGGCCATCGCCCACGCACACAACCATCCCAATCGCTTCATGCCTTCAGCTCCTTCCGCGCAAAGTCGGCCCGACACCGTCCCTTTCAAATGGCGTGCCGAACTCATCCGGGGCCGATTCGGCGCCCCCCGCCGCGCAGTTCCTACGCTTTGCCCCGCGCCCCCTCCCGATCGTGCTTCGATGCGCGGCACTTCGCGGCGAAGGTCCGCGAATCGCTCGGCGCGCAACGCTACCGTCGGGCACGCTCACCATCGTGAGTGCCCCGCGCGCCCTAAACTGTGCCGCGTACAACCCTGCGCTCCAACCTACCCGTTCGCTCCGACGGCACTCTCCCGCGCACGCAGGATGTGCCCGACGATCTCCTCCACGCCCGGCCCGTGCTTCACCTGCGCGAACACGAACGGCCCGGCCCCGCGCATCCGCCGCGCGTCGCGATCCATCACGCCCAGGTCCGCCCCAACCACCTCCGCCAAATCGGTCTTGTTAATCACCAGTAGGTCACTCTGCGTGATCCCCGGCCCGCCCTTGCGCGGCACCTTGTCTCCGCCGGCCACGTCGATCACGTACACCGTGAAATCCGCCAATTCCCGGCTGAAATGCGCCGCCAGGTTGTCCCCGCCCGACTCCAGCAGCAGTATGGCGGGCGCGAACCGCTCGTGTAAGTCTTCCAGGGCCAAGAGGTTCGCCATGATGTCTTCGCGGATCGCCGCGTGCGGGCACCCGCCAGTCTCGACCGCCCGGATCCGCTCGGCGGGCAGCGCCTCATTTCGCACCAGGAACTCGCCATCCTCCTTGGTGAATATGTCGTTCGTCACCGCCGCGACGGACATGACCTCGCGCAACCGCCGGCAGAGTTGCAGCATCAGCGCGGTCTTGCCGCTGCCGACCGGCCCGCCCACGCCCACGGTGAACGCGCGCTGGGTGAAGTCTCGGTGCGCCAGCGGACGTTCCCGCTCGGCAAACCGGCCCGGGTCGCTCATCACGTCGTGGCGGTGCGGTTGCGCGTCGAAACTCAGGCTCATGGGCGAAATGCTCCCGTCAGGACAAGAACAGCTTGGAATACAACCGGTCGTGCGCCCCCTGGTGCAGCTCGATCGCCGGCGCGACTTGGGCCGCGTCGTCCATGCCCCAGCCGAACGCGCGCGTCGCCAGCGATTGCCCGAGCCCCGATAGCGAAAACTGGATCGCCTGCCCGCGGATCGGCCCGATGATCCCAAGGCGCACGGCCGCCGAGATCGTCCCCCGGAGCGCGACGAAGAGGAACAGCCCAGCCGTCTGTTCCCGCGGAACGCCCAGCGCGCCGGCGACCGCGCCGAACACCGGGGCCCAGTGCCCCGGTAAGCGCTGGTCGCGTAACCGGTCGGCGATGACCGCGACGGCTTCGACGTTGAGTGACCGGTGACACGTGGCCAGGAAGCCGCGCCCGGTCGCCCGGCTCGCGCGGTTGGCGACCTCACTTGTGAGGAATAAGTCGCACCGGTGGTCCACCTCTGCCAGCGAAGCCCGTCCCGCGACAAGTCGCTGGGCTCCCTCATGTGCGTGTGCGATCCCTTCGTGCGCCGCCAGCGCGAACGGCAGCCCGCCCCGCGCGCCCTGCCTCATCGACGCGTCCAGGAATTGGACCAGGTCGGCCTCCCCCCCGATCTCCCCCAGTTGCCACGCCGCCTCCAGCCCCTGGGAATGCGCGAACGCCCCGCCCGGAAAGGCGGAGTCGGCGAGCTGATAAATGAGCCAGTCGGAGATCGGGGTCATCCGCGCTCGCGTTCCGCAGAGCGCGCGGCAGGTTGGGGCGGGAGGATACGAGACCCGCCGGCAAAAAGAAACGCGCACGCCGCTTGCGATCGAAACGCCCGCCCGGTTAACCTCCGCCCCAACCTTCCCGCGCCGGCGCGCCGAGTTTCCCCCGCGCGCCCGGCCATGCACGAGACCTCCGTCGTCCACAGTCTGATCGAACTGATCCGCGAGTCGCTCGCCGGCGGGGACGTCGCGCGCGTCGCCTGCGTGCGCGTCAACGTCGGCCCGCTGTCGGGCGTCGAGCCGGCGGCCTTGCGCTTCGCGTGGGCCGCCGTGTCGCCGGAGGCGCTCGGCCCAACAGCGGAGTTGGAATTGGTGACCGGGCCGGTCCTTGCCTGGTGCCGGGCGTGCGAAGCCGAGCGCGAGGTCGCGTCCGTCCAACGCGTGGTCTGCCCGGTGTGCGGCGCGCCGACCCCCGACCTGCTCACCGGGCGCGAACTCGAGCTCGAGTCGATCGAATTGTCAACGACCGAGTGAAGAAACGCATCCGACCGGCGGACAGAACCCACGGAACGAGTTCCGTGGGCTTTCACGACTCACCCAACACCAAATCATGCAAACCGTCACCCAAACCCGCATCGTCGAGGTCCGCCAGAAGGTGCTCAAGCAGAACGACGTGCTCGCGCGCGAGCTGCGCGAGCGATTTCGTGCCGCCGGCGTGACCGTGATCAGCCTCGTCTCGAGCCCCGGGTCGGGGAAGACGACCCTGCTCCGGGAGATCCTGTTGCGCCTCCGCCGCGCGGGCCGGCGGGTCGCGGCGCTCGTCGGCGACCTGGCGACCGAGAACGACGCCCGCCGGCTCGCCGAGTCCGGCGCGCCCGTCCGCCAGATCGTCACCGGCACCGTCTGTCACCTCGAAGCGCAGATGGTCGCAGGCGCCCTGGCCGATTGGGACCTGGCCGCACTCGACTACCTGTTCGTCGAGAACGTCGGCAACCTCGTCTGCCCGGCCAGCTACGACCTGGGCGAGGCGCTGCGGCTCGTGTTGACCGCCACCACCGAAGGCGAAGACAAGCCGCGCAAATACCCGACCATCTTCAACACGGCCGACGCCGCCGTGATCACCAAGATCGACCTCGCCGACGCCGTCGGGTTCGACCGGGACGCGTGCCTGGCGAGCATCCAGGCCGTCCGCCCGGGCATGGCCGTCCACGAGGTGAGCGCCCGGACCGGTGCCGGCGTAGACGGACTCCTCGCGCTGTTCGAGGCGCGGCGCTATTCGCGCGAGCGAACGGATGTGACTATTCGATCCGGGTCGTCGCCCGAGGCTCCGACTCCGGCGTGAATGCGCCTTCTGACGCGCGCGGTTGCTCACCATGCTCATCGAACGGGTCCTCGGAAATCTCGCCACGCAGACGTCCGTCGACGAGGCCGGCATCGACTGGCTCGACCTGACCTGGCCCGAGTGCCACCTGCGCGCGCTCCGCAAGCCGACGCGGTCCGGCCGCCTGCTCCGCGTGCTGCTGCCGGTCCTCACCCCGCTGAGGCACGGCGACATTCTCATCCGGGACGGCACGACGACCGTCGCCGTTCACGTCCGCCCCGCCGCAGTGCTGGTCGCACGGCCTCCCACGCCCACGGCCCTCGCGCGGCTCGCGCTCGACCTGGGCAACCTGCACATCCCCACCGAGGTCGAAGCCGACACCGTGATCGTCCACGACGACGGCCCCGCGCGCGCCGCCCTCGCCCGCCACGGCCTGTCATTCGATTGCGTGGCCCGACGATTCGCGCCAGAGCCGTGTTCCGTTCCCGCGCCGGTGGTGCCTTCGGGCGCGGCGCGCGTTCGGTCACAGTGAGTGCGAACGGGATGCCAACCATAGATCTGTAGGTGTTACACTCTAATTGATGAGGTGTAAACGCCTACAGTTCCGAACGTGTGAGGTTCTACTAATCAGTCTGTCGTTTCGGACTCATCCTGACCCGTGTGATGATTCGTCTCGCCGATCGAATTGACGACGCGCAGCCCTTTGTGCCCGGCGCACCGGACGGCGGCATTTATCCGAGCTGCGGCAGATGTTTCGCCTACCCGACCGGGGCGGCGTGTACCGTGCGTTACGGTTGGGAAGGCGGCGCGGCGTCGTGAAACGTTTCCGTTACGACCAAGTGAACATTCCGCCACAAGATAAATAACACTTGGGGCCGTTCGTGATATGATAGAAGCACGGTCCAAGTCTGGAGAGGCAGCTGCGCCGAGTTCGGCGCGGTAAGAGCGAGTAGATCAGGTCAGGGGCGAGAACGACTTCCGGGAGAGGGCACGATGACGTTGCGAACGAGTGAGCAGGCGGCGGCGCGGACGGTCTGGACGGGCGGGGCTTCGGGCCGCAAGCGGCTGGCGGGGGCGCGGGCGAAACTCGGGCGGGCGGCGCGCGCGGCGCTGGTCGCGGGCGCGGCCCTCGCGTCCGGAGGGTCGGCGTTCGGCGCGGACATCGTCTGGACCGCCGGCAGCAGCGCCAACTTCAACTGGAGCGACGGCCTGAACTGGGATTTGACGATCGAGCCCAACGCGACGCATGACGTCAAGTTCAACGCCGGCATCGTCAATCCGGGCGTGCTCGCCAACCCGGAGTCGATCGTCCTCTCCGCCGGCGAGCTCGCCCAATCCCTTTCGTTCGAGGACTCCTACACGCTCGGCGGCGTCGGCGGCACGCTGCAACTCGGGCTCCCCGGCAACATCACCGTCGCCAACGCGGCGACGGCCACGATCAGCGCCGCGCTGGTCGGCCCCGGCGGCATCACCAAGCTCGGCGACGCCACGCTCACCCTGTCCGGCACCAACACGTACGCCGGCGTCACTTCCGTGCAGGCCGGCACGCTGAACTTCTCCGCGTCGACGAACCTCGGGGACAACTCGGCCACCAACACCCTCGAACTGTCCAGCGGCGGCATCCTTCGCTGGACCGGCGCCACCGCCACCGACCTGGGCGTCAACCGGTCCCTCGCGCTGGGCACCGGCGGGGGGACGATCGACGGCGCGGGCGCAGGCGCGCTCACCCTCAGCGGCGCACTGACCGGCAGCGGGCCCCTCACCAAGACCGGCGGCGGGACCCTCATCCTCTCGGGCAACAGCCCCGCCTACACCGGCAACGTTTTCGTCAACTCCGGCGTCAGCACCACGTCCGGCATCCTCCGCCTCGCCAGCGCCACCGCCCTGACCGCCGGGACCGTCGAACTGTCCAACAGTTCGGTCCTCGGCGGGAACGGCACCATCCTCGACCTGGCGAACGTCACCATCGGGTCGGGCGTGTCGCTGGTCATGAATTCGAACATCGGGGGCAATTTCCGCACGACGCTGTCGGCCAGCGGGAACTCGATCTGGAACGGCTCGGTCCTGGTCAGGGGCGACGGGCTCACCCAGTTCGCCCCGGGCACCGGCGCGACGCTTACGGTCAACGGGAACGTGACGAACGACAACTTCACCGGCACGTTCTTCATGCGCGGGGCCGGGACGATCCAGTTGAACGGGAGCGTCGACATCGGGGCCGGGTCGTTCAACCACACCGACACGGGCACGATCATCGTCAACGCCGCGACGCCGGTCATCGCCGGTCAGGTGCGGGCGTCGGACGGGACGATCCGGCTCGGGAAGTCGAATGCGTTCACGAGCGCGGTCCGCCTGGTCCTCGGCCAGGGAAGCGCGACCAACGGCACGTTCGACACGGGCGGGTTCGACCAGACGTTCGCCGGCCTCGAGCGCGAGGCGTTGTCGAGCGGCGCGAGCAACCGGATCATTAACAGCTCGGCCACGATGTCGACGCTCACGCTCGACATGGCGAACAGCTACTCGCTCGTGAGCGGGGCGGTGCCCACGAACGCCCTGATCGGCGCGGCTGGGCAGGCCAACATCCGCGTGATCAAGAAGGGCGCGGGCGTGCAGACGCTGGGCGGGACGAACCTGTTCAGCGGCGGCCTGGTGATCAACGGCGGGTTCGTTTCGGTCTCGACCGAGGCCAGCCTGGGCACCGGCACGGTTACGCTCAATCAGACGGGTGCCGATCCGGTCGGCATCACGTACACGGGCAACACGGTCACGACGTCCGCCGCGACGCGCGCGTTCGCGATTGACTCGGCCGCGGCGGTGAACTTCACGACGTCTGGCGGCGGCCTGCGCATCGGCGGCGCCGTCACCGGGACGGGCGCGCTGACGGTCGACGGCCCGGGCACCCTCTACCTGACCGGCAACACGGCCGGGTATTCCGGGCTGATCTCGGCGACTAACGGCGCGGGGCTCGGCGTCCTCGCGCGCAACGGCGCGCTCGGCAACATCACGTCGATGTCGGCCACCAGC
Organism: Tepidisphaeraceae bacterium; assembly: GCA_035459845.1. Classification (GTDB taxonomy): domain Bacteria; phylum Planctomycetota; class Phycisphaerae; order Tepidisphaerales; family Tepidisphaeraceae; genus DASPKW01. The sequence goes on from DATHXE010000500.1 coordinate 7,361, forward strand.
ACCCTCTTCCTCGTCGACGACGGCGACGGCACCAGCGGGCCCGAGACCCTCGTCGCCACCGGTACGCTCCTCGCGGGGGTGACCAGCGTCGGCGTCGACCGGGCCGGCAACACGCCACTCTTCACCACCGCCGCCAACAAGACGATCCAGGTCGGCTCGGGCCTGTCCACAGCCGGCCAGTCGTTCACGGTGACCAACGCCAACGGGTATGGGCTGCTCCTGACCGGTACGGCCGACACGGGGACCGCCGGGACCAACCCGACCTACACGGTCTCGGGCGCGTCCGTTTCCAACCTCCCCGCCGGCCTGACGATCGGCGGCGTGGTGGGCGGCGCGAGTGGGTTCATCAAGGCCGGCGCCGGCACCCTCGCGCTTACGAACGCGGCCAACACGTTCGGCGGGGCCGGCGAGGTGATCGACATCCAGGGCGGGGCCGTCGCCGTCGGCACCGACGGCGCCTTAGGCGCGGCCGGGAACGGCATCCGCCTGAACGGCACGACGTTCACCGCCGGGAACGGGCTGCGCGCCACAGGCACCTTCACCACCGGCCGGACGATCGCCTTCGGTCAGGCTCAGAACGCGATCGAGGTCAACGCCGGGAGCATGCTCACCGTCACCAGCCCGTTCGACGTCACGGCCGACACCTCTCGCGTCCTGGTCAAGAACGACAACGGCGTCCTGGCGATCAACGCCAACAACTCGACGTGGACCGGCGGCGTCACGATCAACGCCGGCGCCGTCCGCGCCCTCAACCCCGACGCGCTGGGCGCCGCGACCGCCCCGGTCACCCTCCCCGCTGCCGGCGGCACCGGCGCCGCCCTGCAGCTCGCCGGCGGCGTCACGATCGCCAACCCGCTCAACCTCGCCGGCACCACGACCACATACACCGGTATCCAGTCCGGCGGCGCCCTCGAGGCCGTCTCCGGCGTCAACACGTTTGCCGGGACCATCACGCAGGGTGCCAACATCCTCCATGTCGGCGCCCAGGCCGGCGCCACCCTGAACCTCACCGGCGGGACCAGCGCGTCGGCCGCCCTCAACATCCGCGGCGCGGGCACCGTCAACATCACCGGCGCGGCCATCACCAATAGCGCCGTCAACAAGCTCGACTCGGGCACCGCCACGATCGGCGTCGCCCTTCCGTCGTTCACCGGGACGATCGGCGTCACCGGCGGCACGCTCGCGATCGCGGGCAGCGGCGTCGGCGTCGGCGGCACCGGCGCCGCCACCGTCAGTCCCGGCGCGACCCTCCGGCTCGACGACTCGGCCGGCGCCCCGACCCAACGCCTCGGCGCCCGCGCGCTCACCCTGACCAGCGGCAACCTCACCCTCATCGGGAACGCCGCCAACTCCGCCCAGACCATCGGCGTGCTGACGGTCAACGGCGCGTCGGCCATCACGTCGACCACGGGCGGCGGCGCGGGCGTGACCAGCACCACCACGTTCACCAGCGCGGCGTTCGGCGCCAACAGCGCGACGATCACGTTCGACGGCGCCGGCCTCGGCGCCGCCGACAACCGCATCATCTTCACCACCGCCCCGACCCTCTCGAACAGCCTGCTCGCCCGCGCCGTCTACGCGTCGGGCGGGGCGTTCGAGTTCGCCACGTACAACACCACCGGGGCCGTCGCCAACACCAACGGCGTCCAGGCGTTCGCCAACTACAACGCCGCCGCCGGCAGCGCGACCGACGTCAACGCCGCCGTCGCCGCGACCACGCTCGGCGTGACCGCCGGCACGACCACCAAGACCCTTTCGGCCGCCCGCTCGATCAACGCCCTCAAGATCGACGGCACCGGCCTGACGATCGATGCCGCCGCCACCACCATCGGCACCCCGATCGCGCTTACCCTGTCCTCCGGCGGCCTGCTCGCGACCGGCGGGAGCAACACGATTTCCGCCCCCGCCCTCGCGTTCGGCGCCGAGGCCTTCGTCCACGTCAACACCGG
>DATHXE010000501.1:0-2629 GCA_035459845.1 Tepidisphaeraceae bacterium
CGGCGAGCACGTCGGGCGTCTCGGCCGGCACTTCGATGACGAGCTCCACGCCCTTGTCCTGGTACGCCGTCTCGACCGGCTCGACGGCGTTCCGAACGAGCCGCTCCGCCGGCATCGGGCGGAGGTCCATTCGGGCTCGGCCCGACTCCATCCGGCCCATGTCCAGGAGGTTCTCGATGATCTGGTTCAGCCGGTCACTGTCGTCCCGGGCCGCGATCAGCAGTTCCTGCTGCTTGGTCGACAGCGACCCGACCCGCTCCTCCAGCAGCAGGTGCACCGCCATCCGGATGCTCGTCAGCGGCGTCTTGAGCTCGTGGCTCACCACCGACAACATGCCGCTCTTCATCTCGTCCAGCCGCCGCAGGTTCGTAACGTCCGCGAGCACGAGCGTCACGCCCAGGATCTGCCGGTCCGCCCCGGCGCCCTCCGTAATGGGCACCGCCGTCGGCAGGAAAAACCGCTCGCCCGACTCGTCGAACACCTGCACCGCGCTCTCGTACCCCTTCGCCTGCGTCGGCCGGGCCTCGGCCAGCGCGGCGCGGTAAATGTCCGCCAGCCCGCCGACCTTCCCGGCCGACAGCGGCGCCTCGGGCCGCAGCCCGAACAACCTCCGGGCCGCGTCGTTCGCCAATTCCACAACGCCGTCCGGACTCACCACCGCGACCGCGTCCGGCAGGCTGTTCACCGCCAGTTGCGTCGTGCGCTGCGTCCGCACCAGTTTGGCCCGGTCGCTCCGCCGGAACTCCCGGAGCTTGGCCGCCATCGAGTTGAACGCCTCGGCCAGTTGCCCGACCTCGTCGCGCGAGCGGACCGGGACGATCAGGTCCAGGTTCCCCCGTTCGATCTCCCGGGCCGACTCGGTGAGCGACCGCAGCGGCTTGAGGATCCGCCCCCCGAGCACCACGACGAACGCGACCGCCAGCCCGACGCCCGCCGCGACGAGCACGTACAGCGCGCGTTCCGCGGCCCGTGCCGAGCGGCGGACCTGGCCGTCCTGTTCGACCATGTTGCGGAGGTTGAGTGAGATGACGTCGCGCGCCGCCTCGCGGAGCCGCGGGGACTGCCCGGCGACCACGGCGAGCGCCGCCCGCCGCTCGGCGAGCGGCTTGTACTCGTCGAGCGCGTCGGCGTGCGCCGTGGCGTACTTGTCCCACGCCGCGTCGAGCCGGGCGACGGCCTCGGACTCCTGGGGGTGGAGCGTGATGTTCTTGCGCTCCAGTTGCAGGTTGTGATCGAACTCCGCCCGCGCCCGGCCGGCGGCGTCACGGACGGCGGCGAGTTCCGCACTGGGCTCCGCCCACTTTCCGGCCGCCTCGTCGAGCCGCTCGAGCGCGTCCTTCATCGCCTGCCCGTACTCGACGCTCCGGTAGTTCTCGTGCAGGAAGGTCTGCAACGTCGTGCTGTACCGCTGCAGCACGACCAGGCTGAGCGCGCCGACGGCGAGCAGGATCGCCAGCAGGCCGCCGAAGCCGAAGAGGAGTTTTTGTCGAAGGCCGAACATGGGGAACGCCTTGGGTCTGAGCGAGGCGAGTGCCAGGGGCAGGATTCACACAAAACAGCGGTGGCGCGGGCGAAAACCGGGATGGCGGTGCGGGTTCGAACGGCGGCGCGTTGCAAACTGCAAGATCGCCGGGAGGCGCTCTTGCGGGATGCAACGCGAGTCCAGATCGTAATTGTCATATGGGTCGGCGGCGCTCCCTCTCGTGGCATGGGTACGGCCGTGAGGCCATACCCGTGTGACGTGCTCGTTCGCGCGACCCGCGGCAGACACGGGTAAGCCCCTGCCAGGGCGTACCCGCGCCACGAGGGCGTTCCGCGCCGACACGCGCTCCCCTGCGGGCGGCACTGTCGCTCGCCCTGCGGCCCGCGGCTAAACGGGGGCGGACGTCGCGCGCTAGATCCCGTACTTCTTCCGGCGTCGCCACAGGGTAGCCGCGTCGATCCCGAGCACTTTCGCGGCCTCGTCGAGCGTGCGCGTCTCGGCCAGCACCCGCCGGATGTGCGCCTCCTCGACCGCGTCGAGCGTCACCGGGCCGCCGACCTCCGCGGACGACGGCTCCCGGTTTCCCGCCGCCATGCCGGCCGGGAGGTGCTCGATGCCGACGCGCTCCGACCGGCACAGGATCACCGCCCGCTCGATGACGTTCCGCAATTCGCGCACGTTCCCGGGCCACGCGTATCGGGCCAGCGTCGCGGCCGCCTCGGGCGTGAACCCGGCGATCGCCTTCCCACGCCGGAGCGACCCGAGCATCGCCTCCGCCAGCGCCGGCACGTCGTCGGCGCGCTCTCTGAGCGGCGGCAGGACGATCTCCACCACGTTCAGGCGATAATACAAGTCCTCGCGAAATCGCCCTTCTCGCACCGCCGCCGGCAGGTCCACGTTCGTCGCCGTGACCACGCGCACTTCCGCCCGCCGGGTGACCGTGTCGCCCACCCGCTCGTACTCGTGGTCCTGCAGGAACCGCAGCAGCTTCGGCTGAAGGCCCAGCGGCAAGTCGCCGACCTCGTCGAGGAACAGCGTCCCGCCCGCCGTCGCGGCGACCCGCCCGGCGTGATCGCGCACCGCCCCCGTAAACGCCCCTTTCACGTGGCCGAACAACTCGCTCTCCAGCAGTTGCCCCGACAGTGA
>DATHXE010000502.1:0-2200 GCA_035459845.1 Tepidisphaeraceae bacterium
CGTCCTTCACCTGCCACTCGAACCACGCCCAATCCTCGAACGCCTTGGTCCCCAGCACGACCCGCGACGCGCCTGCTTCGAGCAGGGCGACAATGTCTTGCGCGGTCCGAATCCCCCCACCCACCTGCACCTTCAGCCCGCTCGCCGCGATCATCCGCGCGATCAGTTCGGTCTGCACGGGCCGGCCCTCTTTGGCGCCGTCCAGGTCCACGATGTGCGTCCACTCCGCCCCCGCGTCCCGGAACGACCGGGCCGTGTCGAGCGGGTCGACGGAGTAGTTGATCTGCTGCGCGTAATCGCCTTGCTTGAGACGAACGACTTTGCCGTCGCGGACGTCGATGCTGGGGAGGATGGTCACTTCGAACTTTCGTGCCCAGTCGTCCGGGCGATCTGTAACGTAGGTCGAACACGCCAGGCCGCTCGCCCGGTCGCGGCGCGGGCGTCACTTTCGTTCACCCGCGCGGGGCCTAGTATAAGGGGCACGGACGCACCCCACCACGCTCATGGACGACCGCCTCCCCAACCTCCTCGAAAAGGCCAAGACCCTCCCCAAGGCCCCCGGCGTCTACCTCATGAAGGACGACAAGGGGCGCGTCATCTACGTCGGCAAGTCCGCCTCCCTCCGCGACCGCGTCGCCTCCTACTTCCAGCCCTCCACCAACCTCGAGTACCGCAAGCAGGGCCTGCTCGACCACGTCGTCGACTTCGACACCCTCCAGACCGAGTCCGAGGTCGAAGCGCTGCTGGCCGAGAACCGCCTCATCAAGGACCTCCACCCGCGCTACAACGCGCGGCTCTTGGACGACAAGACGTACCCGTATTTGATGGTCACGACGAACGAGGATTTCCCCGGCGTGTACGTCACGCGCGAGCCGGTCGAGGGCGCGAAACTTTACGGCCCCTTCACGTCCGTCGGCGCGCTTAAGGACGCCGTCACGCTGCTCCAGAAGGCGTTCAAGTTCCGCACCTGCCACCTCGACATCCGCGCCGACGACGACAAGCGACGCTTCTTCCGCCCGTGCCTGCTGTACGCCATCCACCAGTGCACCGCCCCGTGCGCCGCCAAGATCCCCAAGGACGCGTACGGCGAGGACGTGCGCAACCTCATGCGCTTCCTCGACGGCAACCGCGAGTCGGTCCTGAAGGACCTCGAAAAGCAGATGCGCCAGGCGTCCGAAGACCTCCACTTCGAGCGCGCCGCCCGCCTGCGCGACGAGATCAAGGCCCTCGAAGCCCTCGGCAAGCGCGCCAGCAAGGGCACCGAAAAGTTCTGGCAGCCCGAGGCCTTCATCTCCAACCCCAAGGAGGGCGTGACCGAGCTCCAGCAGGCCCTCGGGCTCGCCGAGCCCCCGCGCATCGTCGAGGGCATCGACATCGCCCACCTCCACGGCGGCGAAATGGTCGGCTCCCTCGTCTGCTTCATCGACGGCGTCCCGTTCAAGGACGGCTACCGCCGGTTCAAGATCAAGCACGGCCAAGGCAACAACGACTTCCTCTCCATCCAGGAGGTCGTCAGCCGCCGCTACCGCGAGGCGGCAGGGGGGAACGAGCTCTACCCCGACCTGATCCTGATCGACGGCGGCATCGGCCAGCTCAACGCCGCCATGGACGTCTTCAACACCATGGACCGCAAGCCCCAGCAGGTGATCTCGCTCGCCAAGAAGGAAGAACTCGTCTACGTCCACGGCACGACCGACCCCGTCCGCCTCAAGCGCAACCACCTGGGCCTGAAGATGCTCCAGTACGTCCGCGACGAGGCCCACCGCTTCGCCCAGCACTACCACCACATCCTGCGCCGCAAGGCCCAGCTCGAAGAGGACGTGAAGCAGGGCCGAAGGCCGCCGCGGAAGAAAAAGCCGGCGGCGCCGATCTCGTCGCTCACCGCCGACCTCGTGCGCCCGCCGACGGATCCCGCGCCGCATGACGCGACCGCGCGACCGACCGACCCCGTTTAGCCGCGACCCGGAGGGGCGAGCTTCGAGCGAGCCCGGAGGGGAGCGCGTCGCGCGGGATCAACGCACAACGCGCTCCCCTCCGGGCGGCGCTGTCGCTTGCCCTGCGGGTCGCGGCTAAACGGGGGTCATCGCTGACGCGCCACCCTATCGGGGAACACCTTTCCCCTGAAAAGGTCGCCCGAAATCTCTGGACGCGTTACGCGGACCGCATTATCTTCCCGCATACATCCAACGTTGACCCTCCG
>DATHXE010000503.1:0-8647 GCA_035459845.1 Tepidisphaeraceae bacterium
GGCGCCCTCAAGGTCAGCGAGTCCGGCCTCCACGGGATGCCGTACATCCTGTTCGTCCTCTCGGCGATCATCCCTTGGACGCTGTTCAACGGCACAGTCGCCTCCAGCCTCGAGTGCCTGACGCGCAACTCGCGCCTGGTCACCAAAATCTACTTCCCGCGCGAAGTCTTCCCCTTGTCGAACGTGGCCGCGGCCCTGGTCGACTTCGGCGTCGCGCTCACCGTCTTCCTGCCGATCTACGCCTACTTCGTCGCGACCAGCGAGCACGTGCACGTGACGCCGGCCCTCTTGCTGTACCCGCTGGTCGTCGTGATCCAGGTGCTCTTCATCGCGGGGCTGTCGATGCTCCTGTCGATGGCCAACCTGTTCTTCCGCGACGTCAAGTACATCATGACGTTCGTCCTCCAACTGTGGTTTTTCGCCACCAATGTGGTCTACCCGATCACGTTCGACAAGAGCCCGCACATGCAGTGGATCTCGTACGTGAACCCGATGATCCCGATTTTGAACGCCTACCGCGACATCCTCCAGGGCAACGGCATGCACCACAGCACGCCGGCCGGCATGATCTCGGCGGCGGTCATCTCGATCGTCACGTTCGTGGTCGGGTGGCGCGTGTTTCACAAAGCGTCGTTCAAGTTCGCCGAGTACGTCTGATCGAGCGTTGCAAGCGAGAGTTGCCGCAAAGACGCAGAGGCGCAAAGAAGACAGTAGATTGCTTTGCGACTTTGCGTCTTTGCGGCCTAATCCGAGCCGAAGGTGAATCCTTGGTTGATGCCGACCGAGGACCAATGACACATGAGCGAGCCCGTCGTCACGTTTCAGAACGTCTTTAAGAAGTACGCCCGCGGCGAGCAGCACGGGACGCTGCGCGACTTCCTCGCGGCGTCCGTCGGCCGCTGGTTCGGCAAGGGCGTCGACCCGACGCAGCTCAAGGGCGAGGAGTTCTGGGCCGTCAAGGACCTGTCCTTCTCCCTCAAAAAGGGCGAGTCGATGGGCATCATTGGGCCCAACGGCTCGGGCAAGTCCACCACGCTCAAGCTGCTCAGCGGCATCCTCAAGCCGGACCGCGGCACGTACAGCGTCAAGGGCCGGTTGAGCGCGCTGATCGAGGTCGGCGCCGGCTTCCACCCCGACCTCACCGGCCGCGAAAACGTCTACCTCAACGGCTCGATCCTCGGCATGACGCGCAAGGAGACGCGCGCCAAGTTCGCCGACATCGTCGACTTCAGCGGCGTCGCCGAGTTCATCGACACCCCCGTCAAGCGATACTCGTCCGGCATGGCCGTGCGCCTCGGGTTCGCGGTCGCCGCGTTCATCGAGCCGGAAGTGCTGCTGGTCGACGAGGTGCTCGCCGTCGGCGACACCGAGTTCCGCAGCCGCTGCCAGCACCGCATGGACCAGATGCTCCGCAAGGGCGTGACGCTGATCCTGGTCAGCCACAACCTGAACGAGGTGAAGAACCTCTGCGACACGACGCTGATGCTCTGGAAGGGCGAGAAGGTCAACCAGGGCCCGACGAACAAGGTGCTCGAGGAGTACTACCACCGCGTCGTCGAGATGATCGAGATGGAGGAGGGCAAGGCCGCCCTTCGCGCCGGCCCCGGCCCGGAGAAAGCCGTGTCGATCACCGGCGTGAAGTTCGTCGACAAGAACGGCGTCCCGACCGACAACTTCTTCACCGGCGACCCGATGACCGTCCGCGTCGAGTACGAGGCCCGCCGCCGCGTCGAAAAGCCCGTCTTCGCCGTCGAGATCGAGTGGGCCGCCGACGACCTGCTTTTGACCAAGCTCGACACGCGCACGGACGGCGTGAACCTCCGCCCGCTCGAGCCCGGCCGGGGCCACTTCGACCTCAAGCTCGGCCCCCTCCTCATGGAGCCCAACGTCTACACCGTCTCCGCCCGCATCGAAGACGCCGCCGCCGACGAGGTCCTCGACATGGTCCACCGCAACCGCTTCGTCCTCAACGAGCAGACCGTCGTCTCCGGCTTCTACGCGCTCCCGCACGAGTGGGAGCAGGGGGCGCAAGTGAAGGTGGAAGCCGCGTAGGAGGAGAGTTCAAAGTTCTCAGTTCCGAGTTCTAAGTTGGGACGAGAACCACGGGCGTCGGCCGGCCGGACCACTTTGAACTGAGAACTTCGAACTGAGAACTTCCGCGGAAATGCCCTTCGACCCCTCCCATCCTTCCCCCCGCGTGTCCGTGGGGATCCTGACGCGCAACGCCGGCGCGCTCTTCACGAAGGTGCTCGCCGCCCTCGCCGAACAGCAGACCGACTGGCCGTTTGAGGTCGTCATCCTCGACTCGGGCTCGAAGGACGGCACGGTCGAGATGGGCGCCGCCCGCGGGGCCCGCGTCGTCCCGTACAAGCCGGCCAAGTTCCGCTTCGGCACCGCCCGCGACACGCTCTTCGAGAACTGCCGGGGCGAGGTCGTCGTCGCGATCTCGCACGACGTGGTCGCCGGTTCGCCGCACTGGCTCGCCAGGCTCGTCGGCCCGATCCTCCGCGGCGAGGCCGACGCGACGTCCGGCGAGCAGGTCGCCGCCCCGGGCGAGTACGCGTTTTACTGGGACTACCACGGGTCGTGGATGCGCACGGTCGCGATCGAGTTCGACCGCGCCTACGGGCGCTTCTGCCTCGCCGGCTCCAACATGGCCCTCCGCCGGAGCGTCTGGGAGAAACTCCGCTTCGGCGACGTCGAGGCCATCGAAGACCGCTTCATGCAGGTCAAGCTGCACGACGGCGGACACCCCATGGTGCAGGTCAAGGACGCCGTCAGCCTTCACGGCCACGACTACACGTGGAAGCAACTCGGCGACCGCGTCGGCAGCTTCGCGATGGGCTGGGCCGAACTCGGCTGGCCGTACACGCTCAAGCACATGCTCCGCGACCTCCGCCAGCCCAACCGATACCTCCAGCCGCTCCGCGCGTTCTTCAACCGCGAGCTGGTGAGCTGGAAAGAACTGGCCTTCCCCGTCGCCATGTGCTGGATGCAATACAAGTGGAGCAAGCGCGGCGAAGCGAAGCGCGCCGCGACGCCGGCCGAGCAGCGGGTCGGCGGCGCGCCGCAGCGGTCTGAACCCGCTCCGGCGTCGCCGATCGGTCGTGTCGGGCCGGCGGCGGAGAAGCGATTGGCCTCGTAGTGTCGCTGCCGCGACTCGGGAGACCGTCATCCTGAGCGCAGCGAAGGATCTGGCCTTGAACGTCGGTCCGCGTCGAACGGGGCGCGACGTGGGAGCAAGATCCTTCGGAGTACCTCAGGATGACGGTGGTCGGTGTCCGGTACTCCGGTGTGAACGTGATTGTGGAGTGACTCAGCATGGGCGCGTTGTCCGGAATCAAAAATGGCCTCCGCCGCGCGATCGCGACCCGGCCCGCCGTCAACCGCGCGGGCCGCCCGCTCGCGCGCCTGCTGACCGCGGCCAACGTCGAACGCCGCAAGCACTACCCGATCGTCGGCACGTTCCCCGTGCGCCTGCCGTGGGGCGACAAGCTCACGCTGCTCACGCGCCGCGAAGACTGGCTGCTGACCGCACTCTACTGGTACGGATTCGACGAGGGCGAGTCCGCCGAGCTCACCGTCTTCCGCACGCTCGCCAGGCAGAGCAAGACGATCCTCGACATCGGGGCGAACATCGGCGTGTTCGGTCTCGCGGTCGCCGCCGACAACCCCCAGGCCCAGGTCCACGCGTTCGAGCCGCTCCCGGACAACTCGGCCATCCTGAAGGACCTGATCGCGATCAACGGCCTGAAGAACCTCACCGCCCACGACGTCGCCCTGTCCGACCAGGCCGGCGAAGCCAAGTTCTACGTCCCGCGCAACCGCCTGTGCAACGTGCGGGACGGGTCGCTCGTCGCCGGGTTCCGCGACGACGTCGACGAGGTGCCGGTCAAGCTCGTGACGCTCGACCAGTTCGCCGCCGACAAGGGGCTGACCAAGATCGACCTGATGAAGATCGACGTCGAGAGCGCCGAGGTGCTGGTGCTGAGCGGCGCCCGCGGCGTCCTGCGGCGCGACCGGCCCGCGATGATCTGCGAGGTCCTCTCCGGCGGTGAGGGCGGCCCGCTCGAAAAGCTCATGTCCGACTTCGACTACCGCTACTTCTGGGTCGGCCCCGGCGGCCTGTACGAGAACGAACACCTCGAGGGCGATCCGCAGGAAAAGTACCGCATGCAACTCATGCTGCCCGAAGAAAAGGCCCTCGACCTCCTCTGGACGCTGGAGAAGGTCGGGTTCAAGGCGATGCCGAGGGGGGCGAGGGGCGTCGCGACAACCGAAGCGCCGAGAGCCGCAGTGGCGTGAGAATGACGAATGTCGAAAACTCGAAGCTCGAATCAATGACGAACTTCGAATTCCGAATGACGAAACAACCTCGCTCCGCGCGGCGACCATTTCGTCATTCGACCTTCGTCCTTCGAGTTTGATTCGAGCTTCGAATTTCGACTTTCGAGTTTCCTGATTCCCCGCCAACCGCATCAGTCGTCCCCATGAAGATCGGCTACCTGGCAGCAGGCTTCCCCTGGCTTTCCGAGACGTTCGTCGTCAACGACGTCCGCGGGCTGGAGGCGCTCGGCCACGAGGTGACCGTGTTCAGCCTGGGCCCGGGCGACCCGGCGACCGACGGCAACCCGAACTACCAGATCAAGGGCAAGATCGTCCGCGCCGCCGGGCTGACCGGCAATCCGCTCAAGCGGAAGTGGGTCAAGATCGCCGCCCGTCGGCGGATGATGCGCGCGATGGAACCGACCGCCCGCTCGCACTACCAACAGGACTACAACGAGAAGCCGCCCGGCATGCCGGACGGCCTCTGGGCCGACCGCAAGACGTGGGACGCCGCGATCGCGCAAATCGCCGACGCCAGGTGCGATTTCCTCTACGTCCACTTCGCGATGCGCCAACTCCTCCTCGGCTTCTGGGCGTCGCGCCTGCTCGACCTGCCGCTGGGCGTCACCCTCCAGGCCCACGACATCTTCACCAACCCGCAATCGAACTGGTTCGACTGGACGCTCGGCCAATGCAAAGCCGTCGTGACCGTCAGCCAGTACAACCGCGAGGCCATTTTGAAGATGGCCAAGGCGCTCGACCCGGCCAAGGTGCACGTGCTCGCCAACGGGATCGACCTCGCCAAATTCGACGCCCGTCCGCACGACCCCCACCGCCCGTTTCGATTCGCGGGTACCGGCCGGCTCGTCGAGATCAAGGGCTTCCACGTGCTCGTCGAGGCGGTCGGATTGCTCGCTAAGCACCGCCGCGATTTCACCGTCAAAATCATTGGTGACGGCCCCTTACGACCGCAGCTGGAGGCCCGGATTCACGAATTGGGAATCGGCGACGTCTTTGAGTTGTTAGGCAAGCGGGACGCGACGTTCCTGTCCGGGTTTCTGCCCGACCAGGACGCGTTCGTGCTGCCGTGCGTGATCGCCAGGGACGGCAACCGCGACGGAATGCCCCTGGCCCTGCGGGAAGGCATGGCGTGCGGCCTGCCGGCGCTCTCGACGCAGCTCCTGGGCCTGCACGAGACGGTGTCCCCCGGAACCGGCTATCTGGTGACCCCCGACGACCCCCAGGCCCTGGCAAACGCGATGGCGACCCTGATCGACATGCCCGCCGGCGAATATCGGACGACGGCCGCCACCGCCCGAGCCAAGGCCGAGGCCGAGTTCTCCCTCGAACACGAAGTCAGCACGTTGGTCCGCTGGATGACCGATGAAGGCAGTGAGAACCACGAAGGCACGAAGGCGCGAAGAAGCGAACCTGACGGGGCGCTGCAACGCGCCGCGAGTTGATTCGAGCGAACTGTCGAGGCGGCTAGAATCCGTTATGATTTCTTCGTGACTTCGTGCCTTCGTGGTTCACTTTGACCGGTTGAAAATGCCCGAGCTGGTTTCGACCATCATCCCGACCTACAACCGAGCCGCGCTGCTCGTCCGCGCGCTCGACAGCGTCGCCGCGCAGAGCTACCGGCCGATCGAGGTCGTGATCGTCGACGACGGCAGCACCGACAACACGGTCGACGTCGTCCACTCGCGCCGCCCGTATCTCCAGGGCCGCGGGATCGACGTCATCTTCCACCAGCAGAAGAACCAGAAGGCCCCCCGGGCCCGCAACGTCGGCATGCAGCTCGCGCGCGGGTCGCTGATCGCCTTCCTCGACTCCGACGACCTCTGGCTCCCGACATTCGTCGAGACGGTCGTGCGGCTGATGGACCAGAACCCCGCGTGCGGGATGGGCTTCAGCGGCATCCTCGGGATCGACGACGACGACGTCGTCTTCGCCGAGCGCAAGATGTACATCGACCCGGACCCCGAAGAGGGCGTGCTCCGCAAGCCGTTCGACCGCGTCATGCGCTACATGCCCACGCAGACGTCCGGCGTGATCGTCCGCAAAAAAGTGATCGAAGAGATCGGCGACTTCGACCTGACGCTCCCCGTCGTCGAAGACTGGGACCTGTGGTACCGCATCGCCAAGCGGTTCGACATGTGCTACACGACGCGCCCGCTCGCCTGCAACCGCAGCCACCCGGACAACCTCCCCAAGACCGACACGCTTGCGCTGGCGGGAAGCATCAAGATGAACCTCACGCACCTCAAGGACGTGAGCGACCCGTTCACGCACGAGGTGCTCACCGCCCGGATCCGCCGGCAGATCACGCTCCTCCAAGAGCAGATCATGCGCGAGGGCAAGCAGGCCAACGGCTACACCCCGCTGCTGGAAAACGAACTCGCCCCCGACAGCTGGCGGTTCAAGCTCGGCGAACTGATCCGCCACCAGCCGCAATGGGTGGGGAGCCTCTATGCCTGGGCGATCCGCAAGGTCGGCGAGATCCAGCGCAACGAGTGGATCGCGCGGTCGCGGCAACGCGTCGCGTAAGAACACGAGAAGGACTGACCTGTTCGAGCAAACCCACGGAGCAAGCTCCGTGGGCTTTCGGAGTTGTATGATGCCCGTCATGGAGGACGCCCTCGCGATCGAATCCGCTCTCACCGCCCCCGACAACTCCCTCCCCAAGGGCACGCGCGTCCTGATCGTCGCCGACTCGTCGACCACCCACACCGTCCGCTGGGCCCAGTGGGCCGCCGGCGCGGGCGCCGACGTCACCGTCCTCTCGCCGTTCGCCGACCCGATCGCCGGCGTGCGCGTCGTCAAGTTCCCCGGCGACGGCCTCGTCCACCGCATCCCCAAGCTTAAGACGATCCTCGGCTACTCGTCCTTTAAGCGGCTGATCCGCCAGCTCGACCCCCAACTCGTCCACTTCCACTTCGTCTGCGAGTCCGGCCGCGCCTGGTACTGGGACCGCATCCGCGTCCCCATGATCGCCAGCACCTGGGGCCAGGACGTCGTCTTCGACGGCCCGCCACACCCGAAAATCGTCTCCGGCCTCTACCGCACGCTCAAGCAGGCGAAGTACGTCACCGCCACCACCCACATGCTCGCGCGCGAGACGGCGAAGTTCGTCCCCGGCGGCGTCCCCATCCACGTCATCCCCTTCGGCGTCGACCTCGCGAGATTCTCGTTTAGCCGCGACCCGGAGGACGAGCTTCAAGCGAGTCCGCAGGCGAGCGCGTCGAGCGGCGTCGACCGCCCCGTCACCTTCGGCTTTGTCAAGTGGCTCAAGCCCAAGTACGGCCCCGACGTGATGATCGAAGCCTTCGCCAAGATCCACGCGCAGCGCCCGAACACGAAACTCGTCCTCGCCGGCAAGGGCGAGATGCAGCCCCAACTCGAAGCCCGCGCGCGAGAACTCGGTCTGCAAGACGCCGTCCAGATTCTCGGCCGCGTCGACCACGACAAAGTCCCCGCCCTCATCAACTCGTTCGACGTGATGGTCATGCCCAGCGTCTACGAATCCGAAACCTTCGGCGTCGCCGCCATCGAAGCCTCGGCGTCCGGCGTCCCCGTCGTCGCGTCGCGCGTCGGCGGCGTCCCCGAGGCCGTCCTACACGGCCAAACCGGCTTGCTGGTTCCGCCGCGCGATGTGGATGCGCTGGCGGCCGCGTGCATCGAGATGGTCGACTCCCCCGCCAAGCGCCGCGCCATGGGCGAGGCCGGCCGGCGCTTCGTCGAGAAGTACTACGTCTGGCAGCACAACACCGCCCTGATGGCCGAGGTCTACCGCGCGGCGATGGCGGGGCGCGAGGTCCGCAACGTGCCGCAATGGCGCGCCGGTGCCGAGCCGCCGCTGTCGATTTGAGCGGCGCGTTTTCCGGGGTGCCCCACTGGCACCCAACTCCATATCATCACCCCGCCCCCCGATATTGAACGCCGCTGGGCCACCTGCCGATGGTGACAGCAGGGGGGCAGGGTCCGCTTTTGTGTAGAGGTGCTTCGCCTTGTCCCGCTCCGTGTTGTTCCTGGCTTACTTCTTCCCGCCACGCGGCGGCGCGGGGGTCCAGCGCTCGGTCAAGTTCGTGAAGTACCTGCCCGACTTCGGCTGGCGGCCACTGGTCGTCGCCAACGGCGGCACCACGCAGGACTGGGTTTCGCCCGTCGAAGATCAAACGCTACTCAAGGACGTGCCGGCGGATACGGTCGTCCGGTACACGCGGCTGAACGAGCGCGAGGAGCGCGTCTACCGCAACTCGCAGAAAAAGTGGCGGCACCGCCTGTCGATCACGGACCCGATCCACTGGTGGGTCAGCCCGGC
>DATHXE010000504.1:0-3763 GCA_035459845.1 Tepidisphaeraceae bacterium
CGTCCGAGCGTCTACCTGACCATTGCGCAGCGCAGGCGCGCGTCGGAGGAAATGGTCGGATCGCTTTTGCGCCGCAAGTTGGAGCTCATCGTCATGAGCGTCGACCGCGTCCACTTCCACGCGCTGTGCCGGTTCCCCGACCGAAACTCGCGCAAGTGGATCGGCATCGCGAAGAAGGAATCCTCGCACTATCTCAAGGTTGAAGGTCTCGCGCCCCTCGGCGGTCTCTGGACAGTCCGCTTCAAGTGTCTCCCCGTCGAAGACCGTTCACACCAACTCTGGACTGTGCGCTACATTCGCAAGCACGCAAAGAAGGGCGCCGCGGTTTGGGACTTCCGCAATCCCGAAAAGCGGTAACATCGCCACCGAAAGCCCACGGAGCTTGCTCCGTGGGTTGCGCCCGAAAACCCGTCACGAGCGGTCCACATCCGCAACCGCTTTCGTCCCCCTCCCCCGCTTCCACTCGCTCACCCACCCCAGCACCATCAGATAGAACGGCGTCAGCGACAGCCAGAAGGCGGTGACGGTCATCCAGCGGATCGCCAGGGCTTGGCCGCAGATGAGGAGGGCGGCGGCCACGAGGACGGGGGTCAGGAGCCAGAACCGGCAGCCGCGGGCGGTGGAGTTCGACGTCGACGACTCGGTCGGGCCGGTGCGGGTCATCGCGACGATCAGCAGGGCGTAGAGGGCGAGGAGGATTCCGGCGGTCATGGCCATGGGGGTGCGCCGATGGTGCCCCGACCACTCGACCTTGTCGAGCCCCTCCCCCTCGGCGCGCTCACTTCAGTGATGCACGAAAGCCCCGGAGAGGCGCAGGACCAAACCCCACCGCGCGCACCCGACCCGCGCGTGTGCGCATCACAACCGCTTGCGGGTTAGCGGGCCCGCCACGTGGACCGTGTGGGCCGCGCGCTCGGCGGGCGCATCGTGCGGCGCGATCGCCAGGGATTCGAGGCGCATGTCGTTGGCGCGGAGCGTCAGGCACCACTCGCGTGGCGGTTCTGAATGGCGGCGGAACCGAGGCGGGCGAGTCGGCGGTGGCGCTCGGCCGGGTCGGTGTCGAGGAGGGGACGGATGCGCTTCCAAGCGGCGAGGAAGACGGGGCCTAACTCGAGCATGTGAACCCCCGTTTCGGATCTCATGACGCTCTCTCGCTCGATCACTCCAGTGACACAAGCCTCGTGAGTAGGCAATAGTACGGATAATGTTTGGGGCCGACAAGAAAAATCGGCGGAGTTCTGCGAATTCCGGTTGCTGTAGGGGAATCATCCACGCTATAACCCGTCAATCACCCGAGTGGGTGATCCACTTCTTTTGTGTAGGGCACGTTCACCGACGCAACGTCGGAATAAGGAGTTCCCGATATGCCCCGTCTCACGCCTGCCTCGTCGCGCCGCCGCGGGTTCACGCTGGTCGAGTTGCTCGTCGTCATCGGGATCATCGCGCTGCTGATCTCGATCCTGTTGCCGTCGCTGAACAAGGCCCGCGAGAGCGCCAACCGGGTCAAATGCGGGAGCAACCTCCGGCAGATCGGGCAGGCGATGATCATGTACGCCAATGACGCCCGGGGGAGCTACATGCGGACGGTGTACAAGCCGGGGTCGAACCCGGTGGACGGGACGGGGATCACGGCCAACGACCCGTTCAAGCCGACGTCCGGCACCCGGCCCAGCGACAACGACGTGACGGCGGCGTACTTCCTGCTCCTGCGCGTCCAGGAACTCACCCCCGAGTTGTTCGTCTGCCCGTCCGGGGACCAGGAGAAGGACAACTTCGGCGGCGGGAAGAACACGGCCCTGACCCGCTCGAACTTCACCAACTGGCGCCAGAACCTGAGCTACGGCCTGGCGAACCCGTACCCGGATTCGGCGGGGGTGTCGGGCGGGTACAAGTGGAACAACACGGTCGGGGCGGACTTCGCGATCGGGGCCGACCGCAACCCGGGGCAACTGTCGCCGTACGACGTGCAGAAGGCGACCGAGACGTCGAGCGCGAAGGACCTGAAGGGGTCGAACACCGACAACCACCTGCGCGAGGGGCAGAACGTGCTGTTCGGCGACGGCCACGTCGAGTGGTGCCAGACGTCGTTCGTCGGGATGCGGAAGGACTGCATCTACACGATCTCCGGGTCGACCGACGGGAGCAAGACGACGGGCGGCGGGATCCAGGCCGGGAAGCCGAAGTGGCGGGGGGATTCGCAGATTTTGCCGAAGGTGAAGTGAGGGGGAGCGTGACGATTAACGAGTAGTGCTTAAGGGGGGTGGGTTTGCTTAAGTGTTAATCGTTAATCGTTACGCCCGACATTCCACGGGCCCGAGTGGCGGAGGACGCGCGCGTGTCAGATGCGCGCGTCCTCCGCTTGTTTTCGTTGGCGTTCGGGGGGGGCGGGGGGTAGGGTGGGCGCGCGGGCGATCGGGTGCCCGCGTGTCGAGGGCATTCCGGGAGGTTCGCATGCGGCGCGCGGTGGTCGGCTGGGTCGTGGCGGCGGTGGTCGTGGTCGCGGTGGCGCGGGACGGGGCCCGCGCGGCGGACGGGTTGCCGGTGAAGTTCAAGCCGGTGGCGGCGGGGCCGCTGGTGCTCAACCCGCGCGACGTGATCGCGGTCTACCGCCCGGCCGACGGGAGCAGCGTGGGCGTGCTGATCGGCAAGCCGGGCGGGGCGGTGCAGCAGATCCTGCTGAAGGACTTCCGCGAGGCGGCGGCGGTGTTCAACGACCTCTGGAACAACCAGCAGTGGGTGAAGGACCCGGGGGACGAGGACGCGCGCCCGCTGACGCGCATGCTGGTCAAGCCCAGGGAGGGCGAGGAGAACGCCAAGCGCGTGCCGACCTTGATCGTCAACGCGGACCGCGTGCTGGGGATCGCGTGGGACTCGGACCGCCGCGTGGCGCACGTCTACATCGACCGCGCGCCGGGCGCGGCGGCGGGCGAGGAGACGCTCGAGCTGTCGCGCGACGAGGCGGAGGGGGTGATCGCGGCGTACAAGGCGGCGATGGTCCGCTGAGTGCTGAGTGCTGAGTCCTGAGTGCTGAGTGCTGAGTGCTCAGTTCTGCGACTGCGCTTCCTGCATCCGCCGGGCGATCGTGGCGAGGAGGATGGTCGGGTCGATGTGCCAGCGGCCGTCGGCGTCGGACAGGCGGGCCTGGAGGGGGATCTCGGTGTCGAGGTATTGGACGAGGAGGAGCTTGCGGTCGTCGGCGAGCCAATCCGCGCGGACGGGCTCGAGGGTGCCGCGCGAGGAGGGGTAAGTGTCATCGGCCGAGAGCTCGATGACGGGGAGGGTCTGGGCGACGTGTTCGTACTGGCCCATCTCGCCGCCGGGCGGGCGGGACTGGCCCTGGATGAGCAGGTCGAGGTTGGGGACGTCGTCGACGGCGATCTGCTGGAGGAGGTCGAGGTCGGCGGTCATGAGGGCGAACATGAAGCCGCGGGCGGCGTCGTAGGCGGGGTGTTGCGCCTTCGCGCCGGCGGTCCACCAGCGGAGGTCGGCGCGCCAGCCGGCGGGGGTTTTGACGAGCAGGACGGGGACGAGGGAGCCGCGCCACATGGCCCGGCAGGACATGCGGGTCTTGTTGTCGCCGCCGAGGACGTGGGGCTGGAGGTCGTGGTCGAGCTTGTCGTCGAGGGCGGCCAGGTCGCCCGCGGTGGGCCGGTGCTGGACGAGGAGGTAGAGGTCGGGATTGGGGAGGGCGACGGACTGGAGGAGCTCGAGGTTGGCCGAGCCGATCGCGCGGAACAACTTGCGGAGGGCCTGGTGGACGAGG
>DATHXE010000505.1:0-5176 GCA_035459845.1 Tepidisphaeraceae bacterium
TCCTCGACACCGGCGCGTCCGGCGTGGTCATCTCCGCCAACACGTACAGCGCCCTGGGCATCACAGGCCGGCCCGACCTCTACAACCCGGGCGTGGGCAACCTCGTCTATCCGGCCAACGGGCAAAACGTCTACTTCGAAGACGTCGGCGTCGCCGGGCAGACCGTCCCGCGGTTCAATGTCTCCAACCCCGTGAACATTCACATCGGGCAGTTCACCCCGGCCAATACCACGCGGATCAAGGCGGCCGAGGAGGCGTTCACGTCCGGCGGGACCCTCGCGACGACCGACTTCGGCGGGTACACGCACACGGTGGCCAACGTCCGCGCTCAGGTCGGCCCGTTCATCGGCGACGACCCGAACGAGGCGAACGACAACCCGCTCGTCTCCGACCTCGACGTGTTCGGCATGCCGCTGATCAAGGGGAAGGTGATGGTCATGGACCCGCGGCCGGTCGAAAAGCTGATGAACGGCGGGCAGCCCGCGTACAACGAGGAGACGGGCGAGTCGGAAGACATCCGGATGCGGACGTACCTGTACGCCCCCGGCACGGCGTTTCGGCCGCAGACGGTGGGTTCGGATCCCGGGATCCCGCAGACCTCGCGGTCCGTCCGTTTGTCGAAGGCAAATTTCGACGCCTATTCGAAGGTCGGCACCGCGCCCACGCCCGGCGGGACGCTCACCCCGATCCCCGCGGCCGACCGAAACGCGTACCTGCCGACGCTGAACGACAACCCGTTCATCGGCCCCAACCCGCTCGCGCCGGCCGGCGACACCACGCCCCCGGTCGCGCTGACGTTCAACGGAAAGCGGACGACCGGGTCGTTCCTGCTCGACACGGGCGCCGCCGCGTCGATGATCTCGAACTCGGTCGCCGCCAACCTGAACGTGCGCTACCGCCCGGGGACGCAGGGCACCGACGCGCCGATCCTCGAAACGTTCGACCCGGCCAACGCGGGGGCCACGGGTACGGCGATCGGAAACCAGTTCGCCCTGACGATCGGCGGGATCGACGGCCAAAAGAAGGTCTCTGGCTTCTGGCTGTCGTCGATGGTCCTCAAAACGCTCCAGGGCAACGCGGCCAACGACAACGACGCCAAACATCTGCGCTTCCTCGAGGCCCCGGTGCTCGTCACGGACATCTCGGTCCTCAACGACACGACCGGGCAGAAGGTCACGCTCGACGGCATCTTCGGGATGAACAACATCATCTCGTCGATCTGGGTGGGCGAGCCGCTGATCCCGGGATTCCCGATCCCCGACCTGCAGGACCTGACGCCGTCGCCGTTCGACTGGGCGGTGTACGACGACCCCAACTCCCTGCTGTCGTTCAAGCTCCGCACGCCCGGTGACGCCGACCGCAACGGGGTCGTCGACCTGAACGACCTGGTCACGTTGGCCAACAACTACGGGGGCGACGCGGCCGCCGGCGACCCGTACCTGTCCGCCGACTTCGACGGCAATGGCGTGATCGACCTCAACGACCTGGTCACGCTCTCCAACACCTACGGATCCGGCGACGTGGGCGACCAGACGGTCATCAACCTGCCCCACTACGCGTTCGACATCTTCGGCGGCGCGTTCGACCTGCCGGCGAGCCTCGCCCCGGTGCCCGAGCCGGGCGGCGCGATCGTCGCGGTCGTCCTTCTCGCGGCCCCGGCGCTGTCCCGGCGGCGGCGGCGACCGGTGCCGGCCGGCGCGCTATAATCTCCCCCATGGCGCTGACCCGCGATCGCTGCCTCTGCCTGCGTAAGGTGGAGTACAGCGAGACCTCACAAATCCTCACGCTTTTCGGCCGAGGCATCGGCCTCGTCCGGTGCATCGCCAAGGGCGCGCACCGCCGCACCAAGGCCGGGGCGTCGAAGTTCGACGGCGGGTGCGACCTGCTCGATCTCGGCGAAGCCGTCTTTTCCCTCCGTCTTGAGAAAGACCTGGCGACCCTGACCGAGTGGTCCCTCCGCGACGGCCACCTAGAACTACGCGCGTCGTTGCGCGGCCTGTATTTGGGCCAATACGCGGCCGAGTTGACCAGCCTCCTTTTCGAGGAGCACGACCCGCACCCGTGGCTATTCGACCGGCTTGCCCACACGCTGACGGAGCTCGCCACGCCCCGGGCGGAAGAGGTGTTCCTCGCGTTCCAGCTCGACCTGATCCGCGAGGCGGGATATTTGCCGGATTTCACGGCGTGCGCGAACTGCCGGGCGCCGTTCAGCGACCGGGCGGGGACGTGGTCGTTCTCGCCGGCGCGCGGCGGCGTCGTCTGCCGGAACTGCGAGGGCGTGGCGGCGGACCGCGTGCCGATCGACCCGCGCCTGCTGTCGCTGGCGAGCAGCCTGCTCCGGCTCCCGCGCGCCAACGGCCACCAGCAGCGCCTGCCGCGGCTGTCCCGGGCGCAGACGGACCCGCTGAACCGCGTGTTCGCCCACCACGTCCAGCACACGCTCGGCCGGCCCCTCCGACTGCCCAAGTTCGTGATCTCCCGGTGAAGTGGGGATTCAGCACCGTCCACGCCGACTCCTGTGGAGTCGGATCGCGACACAGTCGCGCGCCCGCGCGTCCCGCGCGATTCTGAAACGCCTCCCCAGCCGCTACAATCCGCCCCTTATGCCCCAGCCGGACCACACGGTCACCGTCGCGATCCCCGGATCGCCCGCCTACCCGATCCACGTCGCGCCCGGCCTGTTCGCGCGCGCCGGCGACCTGCTCCGCGGCCTCTCCAAATCGCGCAAGGCCGCCGTCATCACCGATGCGTCCGTCGGCCCCCTTCACCTGCCCTCCCTCCGCGCGTCGCTCGAAAAGGCCGGTTTTGAAGTCGTCGCTGCGACGCTCAAGCCCGGCGAAGATCACAAAACGCTCGCCGACCTGCTCCCCGTCTTCGACATCCTCCTGGCTGCGCGGATCGAGCGGTCCACGCCCGTACTCGCACTGGGCGGCGGGCTCGTGGGCGACATGGCGGGCTTCGTCGCCGCGACGGTGCTCCGCGGCGTCCCGTTCGTGCAGGTGCCGACGACACTGCTGGCGATGGTCGACGCGTCCGTCGGCGGAAAGACGGGGGTCAACCACCCGGTCGGCAAAAACCTGATCGGCGCATTCCACCAGCCGGTCGCGGTGCTGATCGACCCGGCCGTCCTGGCGACGCTCCCGCCGCGCGAGCTGCGCTCCGGGCTCGCCGAGTGCATCAAGCACGACGTCATCCGCGACGCCGAGGGATTCGCGCGCCTCGAGCAACACATCACCCGCGCGGCCGACATCGATCTGGGTTACCTGACGGAGCTCATCGCCCACAATGTGGCCATCAAGGCGCGGGTCGTCGAATCCGACCCGTTCGAGCACGGCGACCGCGCCCACCTGAACCTCGGCCACACGTTCGGCCACGCGATCGAGACGCTGTCGAATTACGAGTACGCGCACGGCGAGTGCGTCGCGCTCGGGACGGTCGCCGCCGCCGATGCCGCCGTCCGCCTGGGAATGCTCGACGAGCCGAGCCGCCGGCGGATCGTCGCGCTGATCGACAAGGCCGGTCTGCCGACGCGCGGCCTGACGCTCGATCCGGCGAAGGTCGTCGACGCGCTCATCTTCGACAAGAAAGTCCGGGCGGGGAAAGTGCGGTTCGTCCTCCCCGACCGCATCGGCCACGTCGTGATCCGCGACGACGTCCCGCCCGACGTCGTCCGCGCGGCGGTGGAGTCGCTTCGTTAGGCGACGCGTCTCTACCGCGCCTTCACGCCATCATGCCTTTGACGACCTTGCCCGCGACGTCGGTGAGACGGAAGTCTCTTCCCGCATGACGGAACGTCAGGCGCTCGTGGTCGAGGCCCAGGAGGGCCAGGATCGTCGCGTGGAAATCGTGGACGTGCACCGGGTCGGTCGCGGGGAGGATGCCGTAGTCGTCGGATGAGCCGTAGGCGGTGCCGGGCTTGGCGCCGCCGCCGGCGATCCAACTCGTGAAGCACTGGGCGTGGTGCTCGCGGCCCTTGCCGTCCTTGGTGGCGATCATCGGCGTGCGGCCGAACTCGGTCGTCCAGACAACCAGCGTGTCATCCAGCATTCCGCGGGACTTGAGGTCGCGGAGCAGGCCGGCGATCGGCTGGTCGACGTTCCTGGCGAGCGGGACGTGGGCCTTCATGTCGCCGTGCGAGTCCCAGTTGCTCGAGGCGCCGACGTCGATCAGTTCGATGAAGCGCACGCCGCGCTCGGCGAGCCGTCGGGCGACCAGGCACTGCCATCCGAAGCCCTTGGTCTGGCCGCGCTGCATGCCGTAGAGGGCGAGGGTCGCATCCGTCTCGCCCGAGAGGTCAAACGCCTCAGGGGCCTGGGCCTGCATGCCGGCGGCGGTCTCGAAGCTGCGGATGCGGGCGGCCAACTCCGGATCGGCGCCGCCGCGGGTCGTGAGGTGCTTGCGGTTGAGTTGGCCGAGCAGGCCGAGCTCGAGGTCTTGCAGGTCCTGAGTCGCGGCCCGGCGGTGCATCGCGGGGATGGGCTCGGGGCCGGGGATCACGCGCGTGCCCTGGTGGCAGGCGGGGAGGAAGTCGCAGCCCCAGACCTGTCCGCCGGCGTACGGGAGCTGCGGCGCGAGCACGACGAAGCTGGGGAGGTTCTGGTTGAGCGTGCCCAGGCCGTAGGAGATCCACGACCCGATCGACGGGCGCGTGAACGAGACCGAGCCGGTGTGGATGCCGAGTGTGGCCTCGAAGTGGTTGCCGTGGTCGCCGTACATCGAGTTGACGACGCACAGGTCGTCGGCGACGGCGCCGACGTGGGGGAAGAGGTCGGAGACCATCCGGCCGGACTGGCCGCGCCGTTTGAAGTCGAACGACGGGGCCTTGAGGAAGGACCCGCCACGACCGCTCTTGGTGGGGACGGACTTCCCGGCGTCGGCGATCAGGCGAGGCTTGTGGTCGAACGAGTCGACGTGCGAGACGCCACCTGTCATGAACAGGAAGATGACGCGTTTGGCCTTCGGCGCGAAGTGCGTCGGCCGCGGCATGAGCGGGTCCGCGGCGGCGGCCGAGGGCAGGCCGGCGTCAGCGCGGGCGACCTCGGACAAAATCGCAGGCATCATGAGCGATCCGCCCACGAGCGAGCGGAGAATGGAGCGGCGGGAGGGGGATGGGGTCATGAGCGGCTCGGTCCGTCGTAGCGTGGGCTACCAGCCCACGAGTCAATTCAGCGCAATT
>DATHXE010000506.1:0-1974 GCA_035459845.1 Tepidisphaeraceae bacterium
GCCGACGCTGCTGCGCATGATCATGAGGAGGTGGTTGTCCTTCGAGAGTTCGGCGACGCCGGCCTCGAGGGTTCGGTAGGGTTTGGCGCGGTTGGCGACGGTCTGGTAGGGGAGGGCGGGGCCGAGGACCCAGGTGTTGCCCTTGTCGTCGGAGCGGGCGACGCGGACGTTGAGGTCGTCGGCGCCGACGCGCGTGTGGCAGGGGAGGAGAATGCGGCCGGAGCGGAGGCGGACGGCGCGGTCGTTGGCGCCGGTGACGTAGCCCTGGTCTTCGGGGGTGACGCGGCGGCGGTCGGACCAGGTTTGGCCGGCGTCGGTGGACTCGATGACGAACTTGCCGGCCTGGGCGCGGCCGTCGCGGACGGAGAAAAAGCAGAGGAGGCGGTCGTCGATGGCGAGCAGGCCGGACTGCATCACGTTCACTTTGCCCGTGCCGACGGGGAGCTCGCGCGGGGCGGACCAGGTCTTGCCGGCGTCGTCGGAGTGGCTGGCGACGATGGTGGCCGCGCCGTCGTCGCCGCCGTTCTTACCGAAACGCGTCCAGGTCGCGAGGATTCGGCCGCCGGGGGAAAGTTCGATGGCGGAGCCTTCGGAGTGGCGGTTGTGGTCGGCGGATTTGGGGGCGATGACGACCGGTTCGGCGGCGAGGGTGGGGAGGGTCAGCAGAGCGAGGAGGAGCGGGAGCCGCATGGGGCGGATGATACCGCGGGCGTGCGCGCAGTCCGTTGTCGAGGACGATTTCCGACCATCGGGGGCAACCCACGGAACAAGTTCCGTGGGCTTTCGGGTGCGCTTTGCGGGGCGGGTGCGGTAGACTTTCCGACCGTCGCGCTCTCCGATCGGGTTACGCAAGCGGGAGGTGTCATGCGTCGTCGCAGTCGTCGGATTTGCGGGTGGGGAGTGCTGGGCGTCGTGTTGCTCGCGGCGGTCGGCGCCCGCGCGGAGATGGACAAGGGTCAGGTCGACCTGGGCAAGCGGGCGACGGCGATGGTCGAGATCGTGGCGGAGAAGGAGAAGACGGTCACGTTCGGGTCGGCGTTCTGCGTCGACTCGTCGGGGCTGTTCGTCACCAACCACCACGTGTCGGCGGCCGGGTCGAAGGACAACCGGATCACGCTGTACCTGAACCCGGGCACGCCGGCGCAGCGGTCGCTGGTGGCCAAGGTCGTGCGGTCGGACGCGAAGGTGGACCTGGCGATTTTGAAGGTCGACAACCCGGGGGCGCTAGACGTGCTGGACCTGGCGGACGGGCTGGCGCTGACGGCGCTGGCGGAGACGCAGACGGTGACGACGTTCGGGTACCCGTTCGGCGGGATGCTGCGGATGCAGAAGAACGGGAAGCCGGAGATCAGCGTGTCGGTGTCGCGCGTGACGGCGCTGCGGCACGACGGGGGCGAGCTGCAGATCGTGCAGCTGGACGGGGCGATCAACCCGGGCAACTCGGGCGGGCCGGTCGTGAACGAGTTCGGGCGGGTGATCGGGGTGGTGGCGGCGGGGATCCGCGGGGCGCAGGTGAACTTCGCGATCCCGATCAACCGCGTGCGGCGGCTGGTCGCGCAGGCGGGGCTGACGCTGACGCCGAAGGAATTGACGGACCCGGCGGCGGCGATTTTGAACGACGGGAGCGCTGTGCAGACGGACGCGGCGGGGCGGGCGGCGGCGCCGGACGAGGGGGCCGCGCGCGAGGCGGCCCGGCTGGTGCGCGAGCTGCACGCCAAGGCGTACGCCGACGCGACGCCGGCGGGCAAGCGGGCGCTGGCGCGGGCGCTGATCGCCCGCGCGGGGACGATGGCGCCGCAGGCGGACCTGGTGGGGCGGTACGCGGTGCTGCGCGAGGCGGTGGAGGCGGCGGCGGGCGTGCCGGATTTGGGGCTGGCGCTGCAGGCGGCGGAGGAAATCGCCAAGGTTTACGAGGTGAAATCGCTGGACGAGCGGGCTGCGGTGCTGGCGCGGATGGCGCCCAAGCTCACGCAG
>DATHXE010000507.1:0-2876 GCA_035459845.1 Tepidisphaeraceae bacterium
CGGAGGGTCAACGTTGGATGTATGCGGGAAGATAATGCGGTCCGCGTAACGCGTCCAGAGATTTCGGGCGACCTTTTCAGGGGAAAGGTGTTCCCCGATAGGGTGGCGCGTCAGCGATGACCCCCGTTTAGCCGCGACCCGTAGGGCAAGCGACAGCGCCGCCCGGAGGGGGGCGCGGTGAGCGTTGACCCCGCAAGACGCGCTCCCCTGCGAGCTCGCTTGAAGCTCGCCACTCCGGGTCGCGGCTAAACGGGGTCGGTCGGTCGCGCGGTCGCGTCATGGGGCGCGGCATCCGTCGGCGGGCGCACGAGGTCGGCGGCGAGCGACGAGATCGGGCCGGCGGGCTTCTTCTTCCGCGGCGGCCTGCGCCCCTGCTTCACGTCCTCTTCGAGCTGCGCCTTGCGCCTCAGGATGTGGTGGTAGTGCTGGGCGAACCGGTGGGCCTCGTCGCGGACGTACTGGAGCATCTTCAGGCCCAAGTGGTTGCGCTTGAGGCGCACGGGCTCGTCGGAGCCGTGGACGTAGACCAGTTCTTCCTTCTTGGCGAGCGAGATGACCTGGGGCGGCTTGCGGTCCATCGTGTTGAACACGTCCATGGCCGCGTTGAGCTGGCCGATGCCGCCGTCGATCAGGATGAGGTCGGGGTAGAGCTCGTTCCCCCCTGCCGCCTCGCGGTAGCGGCGGCTGACGACTTCCTGGATGGAGAGGAAGTCGTTGTTGCCCTGGCCGTGCTTGATCTTGAACCGGCGGTACCCGTCCTTGAACGGGACGCCGTCGATGAAGCAGACGAGCGAGCCGACCATCTCGCCGCCGTGGAGGTGGGCGATGTCGATGCCCTCGACGATGCGCGGCGGCTCGGCCAGGCCCAGGGCCTGCTGGAGCTCGGTCACGCCCTCCTTGGGGTTGGAGATGAAGGCCTCGGGCTGCCAGAACTTTTCGGTGCCCTTGCTCGCGCGCTTGCCGAGGGCTTCGAGCGCTTTGATCTCATCCCGCAGGCGTGCGGCGCGCTCGAAGTGGAGGTCTTCGGACGCCTGGCGCATCTGCTTCTCGAGGTCCTTCAGGACCGACTCGCGGTTGCCGTCGAGGAAGCGCATGAGGTTGCGCACGTCCTCGCCGTACGCGTCCTTGGGGATCTTGGCGGCACACGGGGCGGTGCACTGGTGGATCGCGTAGAGGAGGCACGGGCGGAAGAACCGGCGCTTGTCGTCAGACTCGCGGATGTCGAGGTGGCAGGTGCGGAACTTGAAGGCCTTCTGGAGCAGCGTGACGGCGTCCTTGAGCGCGCCGACGGAGGTGAACGGGCCGTAGAGTTTCGCGCCCTCGACGGGCTCGCGCGTGACGTAGACGCCGGGGAAATCCTCGTTGGTCGTGACCATCAAATACGGGTACGTCTTATCGTCCAACAGGCGCGCGTTGTAGCGCGGGTGGAGGTCCTTGATCAGGCGGTTCTCGGCCAGGAGGGCCTCGACCTCGGACTCGGTCTGCAGGGTGTCGAAGTCGACGACGTGGTCGAGCAGGCCCTGCTTGCGGTACTCGAGGTTGGTCGAGGGCTGGAAGTAGGACGCGACGCGGTCGCGGAGGGAGGCGGACTTGCCGACGTAGATGACCCGGCCCTTGTCGTCCTTCATGAGGTAAACGCCGGGGGCCTTGGGGAGGGTCTTGGCCTTTTCGAGGAGGTTGGGGAGGCGGTCGTCCATGAGGGGGATGGTTGGCGTCCTTGCGGAGGTATTGTTGGACGGTCGGCGACCCTCCGCCACTCCGGAAGTCGCGAAAAGCGTGTATAATGGTTCGGTCGCACCCCGGAGCTCGCATGACCGTTGCCGAATTCAAATCTCCGCATCAGGCCGCGCCGGCGCAAGCGGACGAAGAGCCGTTGGCGCCGAACGTGCCGCCGCGCCGCTTCGTTTTCGAGAACGTCAGTTGGGAGTATTACACGCAGACGCTCCACGAACTGGACCGGAGCGGCCAGCACGCCCGGGTGACGTACGACCGGGGGAGGATGGAAATCATGACAGTCGGCCGGCGGCACGAGATCATCAAAAAGGTGATCGGGCGACTCCTGGAAAGGTACGCGGACGA
Organism: Tepidisphaeraceae bacterium; assembly: GCA_035459845.1. GTDB lineage: Bacteria > Planctomycetota > Phycisphaerae > Tepidisphaerales > Tepidisphaeraceae > DASPKW01. The sequence continues at coordinate 2,080 of DATHXE010000507.1, forward strand.
GAGCGGGATCGGCATCGAGGGTGTGGGCAACGTGACGTGTCGCCGACGGGACTTGGCGCGCGGCTTGGAGCCGGACGAGTGCTACTACGTCACGTCCGACTACGCGACCATCGACGACGACGACCTGCTCGACCTCGAGAAGAACCCGCCGCCGGATCTGGCGGTCGAGGTCGAAGTGACGGCGGGGCTCGGCACGCGGCGGGAGATCTACACCGAGTTGGGCGTACCCGAGGTCTGGCGATTCGACGGGCGGCGCGTGGGCGTCCTGAGCCTGGTCGGCCGGGAATACGTGCCGAACGACCGCAGTCGATTCTTCCCCGACCTGAACTTGCTCGAGTTCAGCGAGTTCGTCGTCCGCGCGATCGTTAATCAGAAGAAGGTCGTCCCGGAATACGGCGACCTCCTCCGTTCCCGAAAAGGCCAATCGAACCCGTGACCATCCTCCCCAGCATCGACCTCCGCGACGGCAAAGTCGTTCGTCTCAAACAGGGCGACTACGCGCAGCAGATCAACTATTCCGTCGACCCGCTCGACACGGCCCGCAGCTTCCGGGACGCCGGGGCGGAGTGGACGCACATCGTCGACCTGGACGGCGCGAAAGAGGGCCGGCCGGTGCAGACGGACCTGATCGCGCGGATGATCGCGGCGAGCGGGCTCAAGGTGCAGGTCGGCGGCGGCATTCGGACCGCGCAAGACATCGTCGCGCTGCTCGAAGCGGGTGCGTCGCGGGTCGTGCTGGGCACCAAGGCCTTCGAGGACTGGGCGTGGTTCGAGTGGCAGGTGAAGGACGCGCAGTT
>DATHXE010000508.1:0-5401 GCA_035459845.1 Tepidisphaeraceae bacterium
GGCTTTTGGTCTGCTTAAGCATTACTCGTTAATCGTTACGCGTCGGTTAACGGTCATTGCTAGCGATAGGCAATCCCATGTTCCTCGGACGAGTCGTCGGCCATGTCGTGTCGAGCCAGAAGGACAAGGTCCTTCATGGGCAGAAGCTGTTCGTGGTCGAGCCGCTGAACGTGAAGTACGAGGAGGGGACGAGCACGCCGAAGGAACTCGGGAACACCGGCCGGGCGATCGTGTGCCTGGACGTGGTCGGGTGCGGCGAAGGGCAGCTCGTGATGGTCGTCCAGGGCAGCAGCGCGCGGATGACCGAGCCGACCAAGAACCTCCCGGCGGACGCGGTCATCATCGGCATCGTCGACAGCGCGGTGTTCGACGGGAAGACGTTCTATCAAGCGGGCGCCGAGAAGTAACTCACCGGTGTGCTCACTTCAGTGACGCACGTGCGTTGACGGAGACGCGATGAACCAGGCGTTGGTCCAAGATGTCGTTCAGGAAGTCATGCGGCGCCTCGGGCGCGGTGGCGCGAGCCACGGCGGCGGCGTGCGCGCCGGCGAGGACGCGGCGGCGAACGACGGGCTGCGCAAGCAGGCCGAGCGCCACCCGCACCGCATCGACGCGCCGATCGGTCAGTACGGCGTGTTCTCCGACGTCGACCAGGCGGTGACGGCGGCGACCGACGCGCAGAAGAAGCTGATGAAGCTGTCGCTCGACGACCGCGACCAGATCGTCAAGCTCGTGAAGCGGATGGCGAAGGAGAACGCGCGGGCGTGGGGGGAGATGGAGTTCGCCGAGACGAAGATCGGGCGGCTGGACCACAAGATCGAGAAGCTGCAAATCCTGGAGCTCGTGCCGGGCGTCGAGTTCCTGAAGACCGGGGCGGACAGCGGCAGCAATGGCGTATGCCTCGAAGAATACGCGCCGTTCGGCGTGATCGGGATCGTCACGCCGGTGACGCACAGCGTGCCGACGCTCTCGGCGAACGTGATCAACATGGTGGCGGCGGGGAACGCGATCGTGGCGAACCCGCACCCCTCGGGGGCGAACTGCGCGGCCCACGCGGTGCGCGAGTACAACAAGGCGATCGCCGCCAAGTTCGGGATCGAGCATTTGGTGACGATCATCGTCCCGCCGACGCTCGAGACGGCCGAGGCGATCTTCCACCACCGCGGGATCCAGCTGCTGGTGGTCACGGGCGGGCCGGCCGTGGCGCGGGCGGCGCTGAAGGCGAGCAAGCGCGCGATCGTCGCGGGGCCGGGGAACCCACCTGTCGTGGTCGACGAGACGGCGTGCCTGACGAACGCGGCGGAGTCGATCGTCAAAGGGGCGGCGTTCGACAACAACCTGCTGTGCATCGGCGAAAAGCAGGTCTTCGCGGTCGACGGCATCTTCGACAAGCTGATGGCGAAGATGGAACAGGCCGGCGGGTTCATCCTGTCGGGCGGGCAGATCGAACAGCTCACGAAGCTGGCGTTCAAGGTGGGTGAGAAGGACGGCAAGCCGCACGTTAACAAGGACTTCGTCGGGCGCGACGCGAGTTGGCTGGCGGAGCAGGTGGGCGTGCGGGTGCCGCCGGCGACGCAGTTGCTCGTGGGTGAGACGTCGTTCAACCACCCGTACGTGCAGGAGGAGCAGATGATGCCCTTCGTCCCGTTCGTGCGGGTGAAGGACGTCGACCAGGCGATCGACCTGGCGATCGAGAGTGAGCACGGCTACCGGCACACGGCGATCATCCACTCACAGAACATGCGGACCGTGACGCGGTTCGGCCGGCGCGCAAACACGACGCTGTTCGTCGTCAACGGCGCGAGCCCGAGCGGCCTGGGCCTGGGCGGGCAGGGATATTTGAGTTACTCGATCGCGACGCCGACGGGCGAAGGGATCACGACGCCGCTGACGTTCACGAAGTACCGGCGGATCATGATCGCCGGTTCCATGCGAATGATCTGAGCAGAGGACAGGTAATGAGTAACGATTAATGCTTAAGGAGACCTTTCGAAGCGATGGGTGCATGACCGACCGAAGCCTGGTTAAGCATTAATCGTTACTCGTTACTTCGCCATGCAGCTCGGCCAAGTCATCGGTCACGCGACGTCAACGATCAAGCACCCCTCGATGGTGGGGCTGCGGCTGGTGATCGTGCAGATGCTCGGGGCGGCGCGGAAGCCGGAGGGCGACCCGGTGGTGGCGGTGGACAAGCTCGGGAGCGCGGTCGGGCAGACGGTGGTGGTGAACAGCGACGGCAAGGGGGCGCGGGACCTGGTGGGGGACGATAAGACGCCGGTGAGGTGGTTCGTGATTGGGATTGAGGATTAGTCGGCGGTCGGCAGTGGGCAGTCGGCAGTACGAGGCGAAGCATGTATGGCGATCGGCCGGATCACGGGGCGCTGGACTATTGGGCGATGGGGTTTGGATTGGTGATCGCGCTGGGCGTGTGGCCGTGGTTCGGCGGCCTGCCGGTGACGGCGGGCGACTGGGTGTGGCGGTTGTCGGTGCTGGGTGTCGGCGGCGTTGGGCTCGGCGTGTGTTTGTGGATGAAGCGACGGATGTGATGACTGCGAATGGCGACCCGACGTCGTCCTGAGATCGGTGTCGTGTGAACGAGGTGGCCCTGAAGCGCCGGCCAGATCCCTCGGAGTACCTCGGGATGACAGGTCGAACGGTGCGAGCGAGAGCGGAACAGGTTGTGATCGATCGATGATTTTTACGGCGCGTCAACTCGAGGATCTGCACCGCAACGGCGGGGGGAATGGGCACGTGGTGCTCCCGTACGGGGCGCGGTTGACGCCGCTGGCGAGCGACTGGCTGCGCGCGAAAAAGATCCGGCTCGGGTACGGGCCCGACGAACTGGTGAAGTCGGCGAACGGCGAGAAGGCCGTCAAAGCCGTGGGGACGGAGACGCCCAGCGGCGGAAGCGTGCCGGCGGGGACCTGGCTCTGGTGGTGCGACGGGCCGTGCGGTGCGGGCAAGGCGGCGGCGGCCGCGGTCGCGAAGGAGGCGAGCCTGACGGCGGTGGAGGAGCCGGGGGATCCGAAGCGGCTGGTTGCGGTGGTCAAGCGGATCGGGGCGGACGTGCGCGACGGCAAGGCTGCCGGGGGCGTCCTGATGGTGGCGGGGGGCGGGCCGGCGGTCGTGCTGGCGAACCGATCCCCCCTGCTGCGGGCGGTGATCGGGACGACGCTCGACGCGCTTGAGTCGGCGATCAACACGGTCGCGGCGAATGTGCTCGTGATTGAGTACCCCCGGCGGACGTTCCCGGAGATCAAGAATCTGATCGCGCGGTTCGTGAAGGCGAAGCGGCTGCTGTCTGACGAGCTTTGCAAGCAGATGGCGGAGATCGCGGCGGACAAGTGCTCGCCGCTGCCGGGGAATACGAATTGCGGGTGCGGGTGCTCCTCGAAGGGAGGGCACTGATGCGCGTCGGCAAAGTCATCGGTCGTCTGACGCTGTGCGAGCGCTACGACACGCTTTCGGGCGGTCGATTTCTCATGGTGGCGGTGCAAGACAGGCATTCGCTAAGCGGCAAGCCGCGGAGGTCGGTGGAGACGCTGGTGGTGTACGACCATCTGGGCGCGCACGACGGCGATCTGATCGCGTTCAGCGAGAGTGGCGAGGCGTGCCGGCCGTTCCTGCCAGAGAAGCGGGTGCCGCTGGACGCGTATAACGCGGCGATTTTGGATCGGGTTTCGGTAGTAGATGGGGATTCGGCAACATGAGGAGTGAGTGTCGTGAGTAGCCAGTAGTCAATAGCCAGTAGTCGGTAGAAATGCGGACGAGGTCGAACGCGTTCCTACGGAATACTGGCTACTGACTACTGACTACTCCCCGCCTCACGAGCAGCTATGGCATACAACAAGTCCAACAATAACGGCGCCCCCCGCATGCCCGAGTTCAAGCTCAAGGAGTTGTTCTGCGACATCGGTCGGCGGATCTGGCTCAAGGGGTTCTGCGCGGGCAACGAGGGCAACCACTCGTACCGCATCGGCGAGGACCGGGTGCTGTGCACGCCGACGGGCATCTCGAAGGGCAACCTCAAGCCCGACGATCTGTGCGTGGTCGACATGGAGGGCAAGCAGATCTCCGGGAAGCGCAAGCGGACCAGCGAGATCCTGATGCACCTGGCGATCTACAAGGCGAGGCCGGAGATCAAGTGCGTAATCCACAGCCACCCGCCGCATGCGACGGCGTTCGCGATCGCGGGGGTGGACCTGCCGACGTGCATCCACCCGGAGGCCGAGGTGTTCCTGGGCGCGGTGAAGACGGCCGAGTACGTGACGCCCGGCGACACGCGGCTGGGCGAATCGCTCATGCCGTACGTCAAGGACTCCAACACGATCCTCCTGCAGAACCACGGCGTGGTCTGCTTCGACGTCGACATGGAGCAGTGCTACTACAAGCTGGAGATCGTCGACGCGTACGCGCGGATCCTGATCCTGGCCAAGCAGGTCGGGAGCATCCGGGCACTGGACTCGAGCGAGATGGTGGACCTGCTCAAGCTCAAGGCGAAGTTCGGGATGCCGGACGCGCGGCTGAAGGGCGACCAGGTCGACACGTGCGCGGGGACGGATTTCATGTCGCGCGTCAGCGGCGAGATCGGGACGCGGGGGCGCATGCAAATCGACGGCGGCGTGACGAAGGCGCCGGCGCACGGCGGCGGATCCGATCCGCTCTCGCAGGCGATCGCGGCGCTGGCGCCGCAAAATTACTCCGAGGCGGACATCGAAAACCTCGTGCAGGTGATCACGGACCAGATCATGGCGACGGCCTGAGCAATTGAACCACGAAGGACACGAAGGGCACGAAGAGGGTAGGAGTTGAACCACCTTTTCTGCTTCGTGTCCTTCGTGCTCTTCGTGGTTCATTTATGTTGAAGACGCTCGACCAGAAACTCGCCAACATCCGCGCGAACCCGCACGGCGCGAAGGACTTTATCCTCGCCGACGCCAAGGACGCGGACATGGCCACGGGACTTGCGGCGACGGGGAAGGACGCCGTCACGGGGCGGCCGCGCAGTTTGGCCGAGTACCGCGACCAGATGCGCGAGATCGTGAAGCAGGGGCTGGTCGACATCATGCTCATGTCGTGCTCGACGATGGAGCAGTTGGCCATCAAAGAGCGGCTGTTCGCGGATTCGCGGATCACGCCGGCCGTGCGGGCGAACGACACGACGGACATCCACCTGCCGACCGGCGGGACGTACGGCGGCGAGCCCTCCCGGCCGTTCCGCACCGCGACGATCGAGCAGATGATGGCGGGAAAGGTGAACCCCGCGGCGCACGAGATGTCGCTCGGCGCCAACCTCGGGCTCTACTCGATCACGCCGAACAACAAGCTCGAGTTCGATTACCCGACGCTGCTCGCCTACAAGGATTTCCGGCTCGAGGCCGAAGCGAAGGGGTTCCGGCAC
>DATHXE010000509.1:0-1595 GCA_035459845.1 Tepidisphaeraceae bacterium
ATCCCCCAGGCCTTCATGATCTCGCGCTTGCCGACGATCGCCGACACGGAAAAGCCGTTGGCGATCCCCTTGCCGAGCGTCGTCAGGTCGGGTCGGACGCCGTAGATCCGCTGCGCCCCGCCCACGTGCCACCGGAACCCCGTGATCACCTCGTCGAACACCAGCACCGCCCCGTGCCGGTGGGCCAGCGCCTTCACGCCCTCCAAAAACCCCGGCGCGGGCGGCACGTCCTTCTCCACCTCCAGCATCACGCACGCGACCTGCTTCGGGTGTTTGTCGAACAGCGCTTCGAGGCTCGCCAGGTCGTTGTACGCAAACTTCACCGTCAGATCGCGGATCGCCTGCGGGATCCCGCCCGGCATCGGCGTCGTCCCGATGAACCAGTCGTCGCAGCTGAAGAACGGGTGGTCGCCGCAGATCGCCACAAGGTCCCGCCCCGTGTACGCCCGGCTCAGCTTCACCGCCGCGCTCGTCGCGTCCGACCCGTGCTTCCCGAACTTCACCATCTCGCCCCCCTCGATCACCGCCAGCACCTGCTCGGCCAGGTCCATCTCCAGCGGCGACGGGCGGACGAAGTTGCACCCGCGCTCGAGCTCGCGCCGCGCCGCCTCGACCACCGCCGGGTGCGCGTGCCCCAGCGTGACCGCGCGCAGCCCGCTCCCGTATTCGATGAACTCGTTTCCGTCGACGTCCCAAACCCGGCACCCCTTCCCCCGCGCGATAAACCCCGGCGCCAATTTCGGATACTGGTCGTCCCCCTTCGCGTACGTGTGCGCCCCACCGGGAATCGCGGCGTGACTCCGCGCTCGCAACAGGTTGGAACGATCGAATTTCATCAGCAGCAGTCCCTGGTCTCGGACCTCGTGTAGTGGGTCACCCGACCCCACCCTTATGTCGACGGGATAACCGGAAACCTTTAACACCCCACCTCACCGTTTACTGACCGCTCGATCAGTAGCGCGCACCCGAAAGCCTACGGAGCTTGTTCCGTGGGTTGTGTGGTCCGCCCGAAACTAGACCCCTTGTTCCGGGACACCTGCCGGGCGCGTGACCGTGGCGCCCACCGTACCACCCGCCGTCGCCCGCCCGCCCCTCCCCGTCGGCACCCGCCGCCCCGCATCGACGGGCCGCTCGCGCCGAAGCGGCGGCAAGTCCCCCACGATGTCCGCCAACTGCGAGTGGATGTCCCGCCACTCGCGCACGCGCACGTACGACACGAAGTTCTTCTTGCACTCCCGCCGCAGCGCGCTGCCCGACAAATGACGCTGCTTCTCCTCGAACCACCGCCACAGGTGCAGGTAACTCAAAAAGTCCGACTGCTCGTCCCGCCACTTCGAGTGCGCCTCGTCCGCCGCCTGCTGCATGTCCAGCGGGCGCTCGCGCGGGTCCTGAACGCTCAGCGCCGACGCGATCACCATCACCTCGTCCAGGCAGTCCTCCTCCCGCGCCGCCAGGATCATCCGCCCGATCCGCGGGTCGATCGGCAGCTTCGAGATGTGCCGCCCCAGCTCCGTCAGCGCGTTGTCCGCGTCGATCGCCCCCAGCTCGTGCAGCGTCTGGTACCCGTCCCGCACCTGCCGGTAGTCCGGCGGCTC
>DATHXE010000510.1:0-6629 GCA_035459845.1 Tepidisphaeraceae bacterium
TTATCGCGATGATCCCATAGACCACTCGTGATAGCCGCGGGCGGAAGCCCACGGTTGCGCGGTACAGCGAATACCGTTCGTCGGAGTCGAGCGCCGCTGGGGCATGCCCACGCGAGCCGATTGCGCTCTTTCGTTTATCCAAGTCGACTTGCGGCTCGCGAGGGCATGGCACCCCGAGGGGGGAGCGCGCGTCGGGGCGCGACGATTTGTTTGCGTCCGGCATGTGCGGGCGATTATGACCCGGGGGATGAGCCGCCGCACCACGGAAATCTCGCGCCGGGCGTTTCTGGCTACGTCAGTTGCGGCGGTGGGCGGGTGCGCGACGTCGCAGCACACCGTCGTTCACGAGCCCCCGGATCCGCCGGGGCCGCTGTTCATTCTGGACCTGCACCAGCACACCAACTACCTGGGGCGGACGGACGAGCAACTCATCGCCCATCAGCGGAACATGGGCGTCGCGTACACGATCCTCCTGCCGGCGGGAAGCCCGGCCGAGCGGCCGGTGACGCACATGGGGAAGTCGAACGGGCTGGCGGCCAAGTGTTTCGGGAACGAATCGTGCCTGCGGCTGATGGTGGACTACCCGGAGTCGTTCGGGTTCTTCGCCAACGAGACGCCGGACCTCGAATCGGCGACGACCGTGCTGGAAGAGTACCTGGAGCGCGGGGCGCTGGGGATCGGGGAGCAGAAGTTCAACGTCGACGTCGAGTCGCCGGCGATGGCGCGGGTGTACGACGTGGCCAAGGCGTACGGCGTCCCGGTGCTGATGCACTTCCAGCACGGGACGTACAACCACGGGTACGACCGGTTCTGGCGGGTGCTGCGGCGGTGGCCGACGGTGAATTTCATCGCCCACGCGCAGACGACGTGGGTGAACGTCTCTGCGAATCCGGATCAGACGGTGCTGTACCCGAAGACGCGGGTGACGCCGGGCGGGATCACGGACCGGTATTTGCGCGATTACGCGAACTTTTACGCGGACGTCTCGGCCGGGTCGGGGCTCGGGGCGCTGTTGCGCGACGAGGAACACGCGCGGGGGTTTTTGAAGGTGCACCAGGACAAGGTGCTGTTCGGGACGGACTGCGCCGACGTGCCGGGGAAGGCGCCGGTGTGCCAGGGTGCGAATACGATCACGGCGATCAAGCGGCTGGGAATTTCGGCGGAGATTCGGGAGAAGATGTTTTACGAGAGCGCAGCGAAGTTGATCGGGGGCGGGTGCGGCGTGGGGCGTGCGGCGGTCGTCGAGAGGGAACGGGCGCGGCGGAAGGCGGGGAGCCCCGGAGGAACGCAAGATTAGAGCCCATGGCGCAAGCCATGGGTTGCAAACGCAGTCAAGCGAAGAGCCCCGGCAGGGGCGAAAGACCCGGTCGTCCGCGGCGGTCCGCGAATCATCGGTCTTGCGCCCCTCCGGGGCTCTGTTGCTTTTGCGCCGATCGCACCCACGGATCGCGCAGCTCGCGCCGTCGGCTGTAATCTTAGGCCGCTCCGGGGCTACTTCACGAACTTCACACACACGGGCGCGCCGACCTCGATCTTCGAGCCGGTCTCGGTGAGCTTGCCGGTCGCTTGGTCGATCTTGAAGACGACGACGTTGTCGGTCCCTTGATTCGCAGCCAGCAGGTATTGGCCGGTGGGGTCGATGCCGAAGTTGCGGGGGGTCTTGCCGCCGGTGGGGGTGTGGCCGACCAAGGTGAGCTTGCCGGTGGCGGGGTCGATGGCGAAGCAGACGATCGTGTCGTGGCCGCGGTTGGAGCCGTAGACGAACTTGCCGGACGGGTGGACGTCGACGTGGGCGGTGCTGAAGGCGGGGACGATTTTCTCCCCCTCGGGGAGGGTGGAGACGCTGCCGATCGTGGTCAGCGCGCCCTTTTCTCCGTCGTAGGAGAAGGCGGTGACGGTCATGTCGATCTCGTTGATGACGTAGGCGTAGCGGCCGTCGGGGGTGAAGGCGAAGTGGCGCGGGCCGGCCCCGTCGGCGGTCTTGACGAACGGCGGGTCGTTGGGGGCCAGGCCGCCGGTCTCGGCGTTGAGCTTGTAGACCAGGATCTGGTCGAGGCCGAGGTCGGCGGCGAAGGCGAACCGGTTGGCGCGGTCGAGGTTGATCGAGTGGGCGTGCGGGCCGCCCTGGCGCTTGGGCAGCGCGACCTTGCCGGCGTGCTGGATGAAGGCCGACGCCTCGCCGAGCTTGCCGTCGGCGGCGATCGGGAAGGCGGCGACACTGCCCCCGCCGTAATTGGCGATGAGCGCGGTCTTGCCGGCGTTGTCGACCGAGACGTAGCACGGGCCGGGGCCGACGGTCGACTGCTGGTTGAGGAGCTTGAGCGTGCCGTCGGGCTGCATTGCGAACGCGCTGATCACGCCGCCCTTCTTGCCCTGGAAGCTGCTCACTTCGCCGATCGCGTAGACGAACTTGTTCGACGACGCGATCGTGAGGTAGGACGGGTTTTCGATTTCCGCGGCCACCTTCAGGTCGCCCAGCGTGCCCTTGGCGAGGTCGAGCTTGGCGGTGTAGATGCCCTTGGACTTGTCCTTCTTGGTGTAGGTGCCGAAGTACACGGTCACGCTGCCGTCCGCGGCGGTGGCCGGGGCGGCGGGGACGAGCGTGGCGAGGGCGGCGAACGCGGCGACGGCGGCGCGGGTGATGAATCGGGTCACGGGTCGGTCTCCTTGTGGGGCCGGCGAGTGTCGCCCAAGTCACAGGGTAAATCCAGCACCCGGGAAGCGCCCGAGTGGCCAAAACGTGTAACATCCGCGGCGCGCGCGGGCGTATAACGGGCGATTCGCGACCAGCGCGAAACGGACACGACACGGACCGCGGCGCCTCGGGCGCACGACACGACGGAGAACGACATGACGATGACGAAGACGCGCCGTTTTATCGGACTGGCCCTGGCGGGGGTCGCGCTGGCGGGCGCGCGGGCGGCGGTGGCGGGGCCGGTCGAGCCGGGGCACGTGGCGGCGGACGCGAAATGGTACGTGCATCTCGACGCCGAGGCGGCCAAGAAGACCGTGCTCTTCCAACAGGTGCTGGACCTGGTCAAGGCCAGGACGCCGCTCGAAGAACAGCTCGACCAGCTCAAGCAGGTGATCGGGGTGAACCCGCTGACCGACATCGCGGGGATCACGATCTACAACACGTCGTTCGAACAGGACGTGGCGGCGCTGCTGATCTACGCCAAGGTCGACCAGGTCGTGCTCGGCGGGATGGTCGCGCAGAGCCCGGAGTACAAGGAGCAGGCGTACGGCAAGCACAAGCTGATGACGTGGACCGACGCGAACGACGGGAAGCACAAGGCCGGCGTGTTCTACAAGGACGGGCTGATCGTGATGGCCGACTCGGCCGAGACCGCCAAGGCCGCGGTCGACGTGCTGGACGGGACCAAGCAGGGGAACAGCCCGCTGGTCAAGGCGCAGGCGAAGGGCAACTTCTTCTCGGCGGCGGCGACGCTCGGGCTGTCGCCGGACCAGAACGTGTCGCGGCTGCTGTCGAACACGGAGGCGGCGACGGCGGCGGCGGGCGAGGTCGACGGGCGGATCAAGGTGGTGGTGAACCTGGTCGCCAAGTCGGCCGAGGAGGGCGCGCAGCTCAAGACGATGCTCGATGGGCTCAGGGCGATGGCGGTGCTCGGGGCGCACCAGACGCCGACCGCCGGGAAGCTGCTGCAGCAGGTGAACCTGTCGGCCGACGGGGCGAAGCTGACGGCGGTGTTCGAGCACGACTCGAAGGACGCGATCGAGACGCTCAAGAAGCTGGACGAGGAGAACAAGGCCAAGCGGGCGAAGCAGAAGGGCAGCAAGGCGCCGGCCGACCCCACCAAGCCCGACCCCGCAGCGGGTGGTCTGTAGCGATCACACGCGCCACCGCCGGTGTGCCCACTTGAGTGGGGCACGGTCCTTCCGCGAGGGTTTGCATTCCTTGACCGACCGCGCCGTGCAACCCGATTCCGACGACGCGCTGGTGCGCCGCGCCAAGGGTGGCGACCGCGCCGCGTTCGGGGAGCTCGCGCGGCGGCACGAGCGGCGGCTCTACCGGTTCCTCGCCAAGGCCGGGTCGAACCCGGCCGACGTCGAGGACGCGATGCAGCAGGCGCTGGTCAAGGCGTACGTGAATTTGGCGCGGTACGACGCGCGGTGGAAGTTCACGACGTGGCTGTTCACGATCGCCCTGCGGGAGCTGCGGACGATCGGGCGGCGCGGGCGGGCCGGGCCGCGCGTGGCGGCGCTGGACGACGCGGGGCATTTGCCGGACCGGACGGGCGCGACGGCGGCCCACGACGCGCTGGAGTCGAAGGAGGACGGGGCCGGTCTGTGGGAGCTCGCGCGCCGCGTGCTGACGACCCCGCAGTACACGGCGTTGTGGCTGCGGTTCGGCGAAGACCTGGCCCCGCGCGAGGTGGCGCGGGTGATGCGCCGCCCGCGCGTGTGGGTGAGCGTGACGCTCCACCGGGCCTGTGCCGAGCTGAGAAAGATCGCACCGGGCGGCGAGCCGGATCGTACCATTGAGAGACAGTCAAGCCGGCCGGGCGAAGGCTCCCGGGCGGCGGCGAGAGGTGCCGTATGACCGATCACACGCGTTTCGACGGAATTGAGGACCGGGTGCTCGGGCGGCTGCGGGCCGAGGCGGCCGACTTCGACCCGGACCTGCCGGCCGGTGTGCGGCGGCGCGTGATGAGCGCGCTGGCCGCGCTGGACGCCGTCGGGGCGGAGCCCGCGGGGCGGCCGGTGAGCTGGGCGTGGTGGTCGGCGGTCGGCGGGCTGGCGGCGGCGGTCGTGGTCGCGCTCACGCTGCTCGGCGGGCCGGGCACGACCCCGGGCGGGCCGGGCACGCCGGACAAGGTGGCGGTGGCGCCCGAGGCTGGCGGGGGCCTCGAGACCGGCGGATTCGTCGGAACGCCGATCGCGCTGTTGCAGGAATGGGTCGAAGCGCCACTCGAGGGGGAGCTCGAGAACCTCATGACCGACGTGACGCGAGCGACGGGGACGCTGCGGAGCGTGCTGCCGGCGCCGGCGAAAGGGTTGTGACGGGCGACACGGCCGGGCGGATCACTTCGCCCGATCGAGCGTGCGAACGCGCGCTCGCCTCCTGTAGCCGACCAGCTTGCGGGGCGCGCCGATCGGCGCCGATCGTGCGACCTCGCGATCGGCATCCCGGGTCAGAATCCCGCGACAACCCGTGGCGGATTCCTATTGCCACTGGTCCCGCCGCTCGGGTAGCCTCGCGTCACCTCGTCACGCGCCGCACGCAAGGCACGCGCGCGATGGTGAACCGGGAGACACCCCATGCGGCGATTCGTCGGCGGATTCTTCGGCCTGATCCTCGGGGCGGGCATCGGCGTGCCCGTCTCGTACCTCTTCCAGAACCGCCTCCTCCGAATGTTCATGGGGCTGGGCGACTACTGCGAGTTGATGATCAAGAACCTCGACGCCGTGCTCAAGGGCGTCGGGCGCGACGACGTCCCGCGCACGTTCGTGATCACCGTCGCGGCGGCCGGGCTGCTCGGGATGCTGCTGGGGGCGCTGATCGTCGGGAGCGGGCGGAAGCGATCCCACCCCGATTATCACGAGCCGCGGCGCGGGTTCCCGCCCGGGCCGCCTCCGCCGCCGCCGCCGGGCCAGTATTCGATTTGATCGTCGGATGGGCAGCGTCAGACGCGTACGCGGGACTCGTCTGCAACGAGGGTCGGTCCACCGGTGCCATCGGCGGTGGCGAGCGCCCACGTGCACCTTCGGTGCGACCGCTAAGTACGGCCTCGGTCATCGGGTGCGGGTTGCGCGATCGTGATTATGCGCGCGTGTGCGTGTCCAGTACCCACCACCTCCCCATCACACCACCCCCATCTCCTCGCCACCCCGACACGCACCTTGAACCCCGCGCCTTCATCCCGATAATCGCGGGGCTTTCGTTCCGATCGAGTCGTTTACGCGCGCGCCAATTTTCCCATGAAAACGTCCCAGCAGATCCGCCAGGAGTTCATCGACTTCTTCGTCCAGCGGCACGGCCACACGTTCGTGCCGAGCTCGCCCGTCGTCCCGCTCGACGACCCGACCCTCCTGTTCACCAACGCCGGGATGAACCAGTTCAAGCCGATCTTCCTCGGCCAGGAGAAGCGCGCGTACACCCGCGCGGCGAACACGCAAAAGTGCATCCGCGCGGGCGGCAAGCACAACGACCTTGATGATGTGGGCCGCAGCCGCCGGCACCACACGTTCTTCGAGATGCTCGGCAACTGGTCGTTCGGCGACTACTTCAAGCGGGGCGCGATCGAGATGTCATGGGAACTGCTGACCAAGGTCTGGGGCCTCGACCCCAGGCGCCTGCACGTGAGCTGCTTCGAGGGCGACGAGAAGAACGGCGTCCCCCGCGACACAGAGGCCGCCGACATCTGGCGCAAGGTGGCGAACTGGGAGCAGTACGGCCTCAAGTCCGACGACCACATCCACTACTTCGGCAAGGACAACTTCTGGGAGATGGGCGACACCGGCCCGTGCGGCCCGTGCACCGAGATCTACATCGACCGCCGGCCGAACGATGAGATCGACGCCGAGCGGAAGGCCGGCGGCCGCTCACCGGTGAACGCCGAAGACCCGCGCGTGATGGAGATCTGGAACAACGTCTTCATCCAGTACAA
>DATHXE010000511.1:0-16562 GCA_035459845.1 Tepidisphaeraceae bacterium
GGCCCAAGCTGCTGCTGGTCGACGAGCCGGCGGCGGGGTTGACGGACAAGGAGACCGAGCTCACGGCCGAGTTGCTCAATGAACTCAAGGGGAATCACACCATCGTCGTGATCGAGCACGACATGGAGTTCGTGCGGCGTCTCAACTCGCGCGTGACCGTGCTGGACAACGGCAAGGTGCTCGCCGACGGGTCGCTGGATCAGGTCCAGAAGGACCCGGCGGTGATCGAGGCGTACCTGGGTCGGTAGCGGCGCACTTCATCCTTCATCCTCCTGCCCTCATCCTTCCGCATGCTCCACGTAACCGACCTCTCCGTCTCCTACGGCGCCGTCCAGGCCGTCCGGCACGTGTCGATGAAGATGCACACCGGGCAGGTCACGTGCGTGATCGGGCGGAACGGGGTGGGCAAGACGACGCTGATCAAGGCCGTCATGGGCGTGCTCAAGTCGTCGGCCGGGCGCGTGACGATCGGCGATCGCGACGTGTCGGCCCTGACCGCGCCGAAGCGCGCCAAGGCGGGCCTGGCGTGGGTGGCGCAGGGCCGGATGATCTTCCCGAAGCTCACGGTCGAGGAAAACTTGCGCGTCGGGCTCGAGGCCCGGACGGACAAGTCGAAGAAGGTCCCCGACGAGATCTTCGAGTTGTTCCCCGTCCTCAAGCAGATGAGCAAGCGGATGGGCGGCGACCTCTCGGGCGGGCAGCAGCAGCAGCTCGCGATCGGCCGGGCGCTGGCCGGTGACCCGCAGGTGCTCCTGCTCGACGAGCCGACCGAGGGCATCCAGCCGAACATCATCCAGCAGATCGGCGAAGTCCTCCGCATGCTCGTCGAGAAGCGGAACATGACCGTCGTGCTGGTCGAGCAGTACCTCGACTTCGTCCGCGAGTTCGGCCACGCGTTTTACGTGATGAACCGCGGGAAGGTGGTCGCCGAAGGGAAGGCGGCGGAGTTGAGCGAGGACGTGGTAAACGCGCACCTGAGCGTGTGATGATGGGGCCGCAAAGACGCGAAGCCGCAAAGGTCAGAGTGAGAGTTGTGATCGCGTTCGAGAGAGCCCAGCGACTTGTCGCGGGACGGAGACGAGAGCGCAGGACTGACGGAAGGAAACGCGTGATGAACGGATTCGAGTTCAGGAATTGGATACGCACCCTCGCCGTCGCGAGCGTTGCGTGTTGCGCGACGCCGGTGCTCGCGCACGTCGGTGGTGCGTCTGACACGGCATCGTTCCCGACCGGCTTCCTACACCCCCTGCTCGGGCTGGATCACCTGCTGGCGATGCTCGCGGTCGGCCTGTGGGCGGGCCGGGCCGGCGGCAAGGCCCGCTGGGCGACGCCGTTGACCTTCGTGCTGGCGATGGGCGTCGGCGGTTGGCTTGCGAACCTCGGTGTCGCGCTCCCGGCGCGTGAACAGGGGATCGCGGCGTCGGTGCTGGTGATCGGGTTGCTCGCGGCCGTCGCGGCGCGGGTGCCGGCGGTGGCGGCGGGGGTGCTCATCGCGGTGTTTGCGGTGTTTCACGGCCACGCCCACGTGGCCGAGGCGCCGGCGGGTGGGTTGGCGGGATACGTGACCGGCTTCGTCGCGGCGACGGCGCTCCTGCACGCGGCGGGCGTCGTGTTGGGCGTGGCCGCGATCGCGGGCGGTCGGCCGATCGTCGCGCGCTCGTGCGGCGCGGGCGTGGCGGTCACGGGCGCGTGGTTGTGCGTGGCGGCGATCGTTTGACCGGGTGATCGCTAAGCCGCGAACGGCAGGACACACCACACATGGACGGCGCCAAGCTGCTGATTGATCGACCGACGACGCCCGCGCGGGCGGCCGCGCACCGCGCGCGCGTCGGCGAGGGACGGGTCGAGATCGAGCATGGCGCCAGCGGGCAGTCTCGGCCGGTGCGCATCACAGGCCGGGCACCGCTGAAATTGCTCGCCCCCGACGCGGGCGGGTCGGCGGCGACGGTCTACGCGAGCACGCTGGGCGGCGGCCTGGTGGGCGGGGACCAAATCGACATCGACGTCACGGTCGCCGATGGGGCGGTGGCGTTCCTGGGCACGCAGTCGGCGACGAAGGTGTATCGCGCATCGGCCGACGGCCACGGGTGCGCGCAGCGGCTCGCGGCGCGCGTCGGCGCGGGCGCGGCGCTCGTCGCCTGGCCCGACCCGCTCATGTGCTTCGCCGACGCGGTGTACGAGCAGGAACAGCGGTTCGAGTTCGCGGCCGACGGGTCGCTCGTGCTCGTCGACTGGCAGGTCGCCGGGCGCGTCGCGCGCGGCGAGCGGTGGGCGATGCGGCGATACCGGTCGCGGAACCGGCTGCTCATCGGGGGGCGCGCGGTGCTCGACGACGTGACGCTTCTCGACCAAGACGACGGCCCGATCGGGTCGGCGTCGCGGGCGGGACGATTCGACTGCATGGGCAGCGTGGTGCTCGCGGGACCGGCGGTGAAGCCGTGGGCCGGTGAGCTCGATGCGGCGATTCGCGCGAGTGCGCCGGGTCGGCGTCCGCCGCTGGTCGTGACGAGCAGTCGCGTGGCGGGCGGGGACGTGATTCTGCTGCGGTTTGCGGCGACGGATTCTCGGCTGGCGGTGGCGTGGTTGCGCGAAGCGCTGACGCCCACGATCGCGCTGCTCGGGGCGGACCCGTGGGCGCGGAAGTGGTGATCATTTTCGTAGTCGCCAGGCCGCGAGCGGCGGGCGATTGAACTGAGGACGAACGACGCGATGCACCTGTCACCCCGCGAGATCGACAAGCTGATGCTCCACCAGGTGGGGGCGCTGGCGCAGAAGCGCCTGGCGCGCGGGGTCCGCCTGAACCACCCGGAGTCGGTCGCGCTGATCGCCACGGTCGTGCTGGAGATGATCCGCGATGGGAACAAGAGTGTCGCCGAGCTGATGGACGTCGGGCGGCAGTTGCTGGGCCGGCGGCAGGTGATGGCGGGCGTCGCCGACCTGGTCGCCGAGGTGCAGGTCGAGGGGACGTTCCCGGACGGGTCGAAGCTGGTCACGGTGCACCACCCGATCGCGCGGGACGATGGCGATTTGGCGCTGGCGCTGTACGGAAGTTTTCTACCGGTGCCGGAGCTGGCCGTGTTCGGGCACGAGTTCGAACCGCACGGGGCCGCGCCGGGCGAGGTGACGCTGGCGGCGGGAGAGATCGAGCTCAACGCCGGTCGCGCGGCAGTCTCGCTCTCGGTGACGAATCTGGGCGACCGGCCGGTGCAGGTGGGCTCGCACTACCACTTCGGGGAGACCAACGCGGCGCTTCGGTTCGACCGGGCGGTCGCGTTCGGGAAGCGGCTCGACATCCCGGCCGGGACGGCCGTGCGGTTCGAGCCGGGCGATACGAAGACGGTGCAGCTCGTCGAGATCGCGGGCGAGAAGATCGTCTACGGCGGGAACGGCCTGGCCGACGGGCCGGTGACGGAGGCGAACCGCGCGGCCGCGACGGCGCGGGCGGTGGCGCGGGGGTTCGCGCACGCGCCGGAGGGGCAGCCATGACGTCCCCCCGATCAGCGCAAGAGGAAACCCACGGAGCAAGCTCCGTGGGCCATGGGCTACCTGCTTCGGATTACTTGGAACCGCTCGCGGCCTTCTCGGCTTTCAGCCGCTCGAGTTCGGCCTTCATTGCCTTCGATTGGTCTTCCATCGTGCGCGACTGGGCTTCCATCGCGTCGATCTTCCGCTGGAGTTCGATCTCCTTCGGCGTCGGCCCCTCGGGCGCCTTGGCCGGCACCTCGACGATCCGCTCGACCACGCGCACCTCGGGCTGCGGCGGCGGGGGCATCGGCGGGCCCTCCTCCCGGCGGAGCGCGACGGCGCCCTGGCCGGAGTACGCGACGCCCCAATTGTCCGTCGTCTTCTGGCACGACGCCGAGCAGAGGGCGAGACCGGCCGTGGCCGTGAGCAGGATCCGAAAGGCGAGTCGCCGCATGTCGGTGATCTTTCCCGCGGGAGTGTCCCGCGTCGGGTGCGGTGGGTCGGCACAGTGTAGCACATCGGCAAACGTCACGCGCAATCAAGTGAACTGACCCATGCCCACGCGGATTTCCAGACAGGCGTACGCCGACATCTTCGGGCCGACCACGGGCGACACCGTCCGCCTGGGCGACACGTCGCTCGTCCTGCGCGTCGAGCGCGACCTGACGCACTACGGTGACGAATGCAAATTCGGGGGCGGCAAAGTGCTCCGCGACGGCATGGGCCAGGCCGCCGGCGTCCCGGCGAGCGGCGCGCTGGACTGCGTCATCACCAACGCGCTGATCGTCGACTACACCGGCATCTATAAGGCCGACGTCGGGATCAAGAACGGCCTGATCTCGGCGATCGGGAAGGCCGGCAACCCGCACGTGATGGCGGGCGTGACGCCGGGCATGATCGTCGGCGTGACGACGGAAGTGATCGCGGGCGAAGGGCTCATCCTCACGGCCGGCGGGCTCGACACGCACATCCACTTCATCTGCCCCCAACAGGCGTACGACGCGGTCGCGGCGGGGCTGACGACGATGATCGGCGGCGGCACCGGCCCGGCCGTCGGCACGTGCGCCACGACCTGCACGCCCGCCCCGTTCTACATCAAGGCGATGCTCCAGGCGACCGACGAGCTGCCGCTGAACTTCGGCTTCACCGGCAAGGGCAACTCCGCCAAGCCGCAGGGGCTGGACGATCAGATCAAGGCCGGGGTGATCGGCCTCAAGCTGCACGAAGACTGGGGCACTACGCCCGCCGCGATCGACACGTGCCTGACCGTCGCCGATGAGCACGACGTGCAGGTCACGATCCACACGGACACGCTCAACGAGAGCGGGTTCGTCGAGACGAGTATCGCCGCGTTCAAGGGCCGGACGATCCACACCTATCACACCGAAGGCGCCGGCGGCGGGCACGCGCCCGACATCATCAAGATCTGCGGTGAGACGAACGTCCTGCCGTCCAGCACGAACCCGACCCGCCCGTACACGGTCAACACGCTCGACGAGCACCTCGACATGCTCATGGTGTGCCATCACCTCGACCCTAACCTGCCGGAGGACGTGGCGTTCGCCGAGAGCCGGATCCGGGGGGAGACGATCGCGGCGGAAGACATCCTGCACGACCTGGGGGCGCTGTCGATGATGTCGAGCGACTCGCAGGCGATGGGGCGGATCGGCGAGGTCATCACCCGCACGTGGCAGACCGCCGACAAGATGAAACAGCAGCGCGGCCCGCTCCCGCAGGAGGCGGCCGGCGACGACAACTTCCGCATCAAGCGGTACGTGTCGAAATACACGATCAACCCGGCGCTCGCGCACGGTGTGGCGCACCTGGTCGGCTCGATCGAGGTCGGCAAACTCGCCGACCTCGTCCTCTGGCGGCCCGCGTTCTTCGGGGCCAAGCCCGAGATGGTGATCAAGGGCGGGATCATCGCGTGGGCGCAGATGGGCGACCCGAACGCCTCGATCCCGACGCCCCAGCCGGTCTTCATGCGGCCCATGTTCGGCGCGTTCGGAAAGGCGCGCGGGACGGCGTCGGTCGCCTTCGTCAGCGGCACGTCGCTCGCCGCCGGCATCCCGCAGACCTACGGCCTGAACAAGCGCCTCGAGGCCGTGAAGGGCTGCCGCGCGATGACCAAGAAAGACCTGAAATTCAACGACGCCACGCCCGCGATCACGGTCGACCCCGAGACGTACCGGGTGACCGCCGACGGCGTCCACCTGACCTGCGAGCCGGCGGAAAAGCTGCCGCTCGCCCAGCGCTACTTCCTGTTCTGACCCCAACCACGACCCGCCGCGCCCTCAAGGAGTTCCGATGAAGCACGTTTCCATGAAGTTGTCCGCCGTCGCCCTGGGCGCCGTTTTGGCGCTCGGCGGGTGCACCACCGACCCCGCCCCGGCCGGCGGCGGCATGGCCATGCCGGTCATGATGGGCTGCACCGACAAGGACGCGACCCACGTCGTGACGGGCGAGACGCCGGTCTACACGACCGTCGGCCAGGCCCCGGTCGGCACGGTGAAGGCCGGGACGAAGATTCTCTCGATGGTCCCGGGCACCGGCGAGTACACGAAGTGCACGATCGCCGAGGGCAAGTCGGTCTACATCAAGACGGCGATGCTCAAGCCGACGACGAACTGATCCCTCGACACCTTCGGGCCAATCGTCCGACCTCCCCGACGAACTGGCGCGCCGGCCCGCGCGCGGAGTCGACCTCCGCGCGCGCGCCACGCGCCATCTCTCTCGCGCGAATCAACGAAAGCGCCCACGGTGCTCGCTCGAGCCATCCGTGGGCGCGGTCTTGACTGAATTAGTCGGGGAGCGGAGTTAGCGCGGTTCGAACGGGACGACCCAGCGTCCCTGCCCGCCACTGATGTAGCGCAGCGCCTGGTTGCGATCCCAGAAGCCCGTCTCGCGGACTTCCAGGGCGCCGGTCAGCGCGTACGGGCGATTGACGACCGCTGGGCGGGCCGCGACCGGCACGGCGACCGCGTACCGGGCCTGCCCGTATTCGACATAGCGGACCTGTGGTGCGTCGGGCGCCGCGGCGGCGGTCTCCGCGCGCGCGGCGAGCGCCGGGGCGAGCGCCAGCGACGCGACGGCCAAGAGGGCGAGGCGGTTCATGAGCAATGCTCCTTTCGGCGAACACACTGTCGGTTCGGCGCGGCGGTGCAATCCGCCTGAGACGTCGGCCGGCCGTCCGAATACTAGGCGGCCGTCACCGCCGTCGACCGCCCGATTATTAGGCGTAGTCGGTACACGCCTACCCCGAAGGTGCGGTTACTGAGCAGCGTGCGAACGGGCGCCTCGCGCGGGTTCAGAGGAGATTAAGGGCCAAACGGCTGCTTTTGCCGGGCTTACGCGAAGCGGGCTGAAGCGGCACGGCGATTGCGAAGCAGGGATCGTGAACCCGTAATCGATATGTGGCCGGATGTTGGCGTTGACGACGGATCGGGTACTCGCAGGCACGTTCGCGGGGGGACGCACTGAAGCGTCGGCGCGCGGCGGGTGGGACGATTCGTCGTCGGCGGTCACGGGTCGGTTCCGAAGTAATCGCGCTGAGCAGCAGGTCAGGGGTCGCGCCCTTGGTGCGCCCCCGCGGCAATAGGGCCGCCTGCGTTTGATCGATCGGAAGGCTGGAACTATGTCGGTGAAGCGTTCGCGTAATGCGGCGATGCGGTGTTGGACGGCGGCGGTGGCGCTCGGATGCGCCTCACTTTTTCCGACGACGGTGATGGCGGCGGAGACCGCCCCCGCCGCAGACGCGCTAACCCTGGCGCCCCAGGCGACCCAGCAGGCGACCGAGACGAGCGCGGTCTCGACCCCGAACGGCAACCCCCTCTACCTGGCGACGGCCCCGGACGAGGCCCCGAATATCCACGGGTTCGCCAGCATCAGCGTCGGGTCGTCGTACGTCACCCCCCGCGGCCTGGTCGTCGAGAACGCCGGGTGCATCTGGCAACCGGTCGCAGGGATCGTCATCCCGATCGGGGACTTCGGGTTCTTCAAGAACCTGACGTTCGTCGGCGGGGTGTGGAGTTCGATCAACTCCGCCCAGAGCGACGAACGGGTCGGCTCGTGGAACGAGTTCGACATCTTCTTCAGCCTGTCGGCCGACATCGCGCCGCAGCTGAACGCGACCCTGACCTACGGGGCGTGGAACTTCCCGCAGTCGACGCTTGCCAAGCCGGAGACCGAGCACAACATCGACCTGAAGATCGCCTACGCCGACAAGTGGTTCGGCCCGGACTTCTCGCTCAACCCGTACGTCGACCTCTTCTGGGCGGTCGAGGGCAGCTCGACGGTCGTCCTGGGTAAGGAGGGCGACACCGGCTACATCGAACTCGGCATCGTCCCGACGATCAAGGTCAACGCGGGCGGGTACCCGATCACCCTCACCTTCCCGACCTACTTCTCGTTCGGCCCGAGCGAGTACTGGGGCGGGGACAACAACTTCGGCGTGCTGTCGACCGCGGTCAACGCGTCGATGCCGCTCAAGTTCATCCCGGCCAAGTACGGCAACTGGACCGTCAACGCCGGCGTGCAGTACTACAACTTCCTCAACGGGACGCTGCTCGACGCGGGCACGCTCCTGAGCGGGAACACCGAGCGGAACTTCTTCCGCGGGTACGTCGGGATCGGGTTCAGCTTCTGACCCCGGGCCGGCGACTAAACGGATAACGATCGGACGTCCCGCGCCGCGCCTTGGCGGCGCGGGCGTCCCGAGTCGCTCGATCCTCCACGGACGGAGGGCCGCACGCACGTCGTACGCGTTCGGCCCTCCGGGTCGTTTGGGGGTCGGTCGATCGATTGGGAAGCAGCGTGCGGGCCGACGGGAACGCCCGCCCGGCCGAAGCACCCTTGGGGTCACACACGGTCTCTCTCGGCGCGTCCGCCTGCCCGTTCGCGGGGCGCGCGCCTGTTATTATGAGAAGGAAACACATGCAGCGGACGATCAAGCGGTTTGCGGCGGCGGTGGGCATCCTGGCGGCGGCGGTCGGCATCGGCCTGGCCGGTGGGTGCAAGGACGACAAGACGACTCCGGGCGCGGGCGGCGACAAGATCACCGCCGGCTTCATCTACATCGGCACGAAGGACGACTACGGCTACAGCCAGGCCCACCACGAGGGCGCGATGGCCGTGAAGTCGCTGGCCAACGTGAAGGAGCAGGAGAGCGTCAAGGAGACCAAGGACGTCGCCGACGCGATGGAGTCGATGATCAACAACGAGGGGGCGACGATCATCTTCCCGACGTCGTTCGGGTACTACGACCCCTACATGAAGGAACTGGCGGTCAAGTACCCGAAGGTCACGTTCCTCCACTGCGGCGGGCGGTTCAAGGCCGGCGACCCGGAGAACTGCGGCAGCTACTTCGGGTACATCGACGAGGCCGTCTACCTGTCCGGCATCGCGGCCGGCGGGGCGACCAAGTCGGGCAAGCTCGGGTACGTCGCGGCGATCCCGATCCCCCAGGTCCTGCGGAACATCAACGCGTTCCTCCTCGGTGCCCGCACCGTCAACCCCAAGGCGACCGTGTCGGTCGTGTTCACGGGCGGGTGGTTCAAGCCCGAGGCCGAGATCCAGGCGGTCAACAGCCTGGCCGACCAGCAGGTCGACGTCGTCACGTGCCACGTCGACTCGCCCAAGGCGATGCTCGAGACGGCCAAGAAGCGCGGGCTGATGACGTGCGGGTATCACGCGAACGGCTCGGCCGTCGACCCGGATAAGTACCTGACCGGGGCCGAATGGAACTGGGCCCCGGTGTACGAGGCGTACATCAAGCTCGTGAAGGACGGGAAGAAGGCGACCGACCCCCACGTGGTTCGCGGCGGGCTCAAAGAGGGGTTCGTCAAGACCTCCCCGCTCGGCAAGCTCGTGACCGATGACTCGAAGAAGAAGATCGAGGCCGCCAAGGCCCTGGCGCTGAAGGGCGAGCTCGTGATCTTCAAGGGCCCGCTCAAGGACAACACGGGCAAGGAAGTCATCCCGGCGGGCAAGTCGCTCGTCCAGACCGACCCGACGCTCGAGGACATGGCGTACCTGGTCGAAGGCGTGATCGGGTCGACGAAGTAGCGCGGCACAGCCACGTTTAGCCGCGACCCGGAGGGCAAGCGACAGCGCCACCCGAAGGGGAGCGCGTCCGGGCGTCGAACCAGGCGCCCGGACGCGACCGTGGTTCGCGACTCGTGGGGGCACTGCCCACCGTTCTATCGCCCACGTGCACCTTCGGTGCGACCGCCAAGTACGTTTCTGAACGTCCGACACGGGTCGCGCGACCCGTGTCGGTGGAATCGCGGAGGATCGCGCGATGCAGTTATCAGTTCCGGTGTTGCCGGCGTCGGCGAGTCCGCTCGAGCAGGCGAAGAAGTTCCTGCCCCTGCGGGCGATGGAGGCGCTGGGCATCACGCTCGCCGCCGTCCTGGTCGCAATGGTCCTGTTCGGCCTGTTCGTCGCCCTCTGGGGCTACAACCCGCTCACCGTCTACGCGACGATGTGGAAGGGGTCGTTCGGGACGTGGTTCAACGCCCAGCGGAGCTTGACCCAAGCCGCCCCCCTGCTGCTGACGGGGCTGTGCGTGGCGCTGCCGCTGCGGCTCGGCATGGTCATCATCGGCGGTGAAGGGGCGTTCCTCCTCGGCGCCCTCGCCGCGGCGGTCGCGGGTCACCAACTCGCCGGTAGTTCGCCGATCGTCTCCGTGCTGGGAATGACGCTCGCCGGCGGCGTGGTCGGCGGGGCGTGGATCGCGCTCTCCGGTGGGCTCCGCCAGTTCCGCGGAGTTAACGAGACGATCAGCAGCCTGCTCCTCAACTACGTCGCCCTGAACATCCTCCTGCACCTGGTCTACGGGCCGCTCAAGGACCCGCTCGAGCCGCGCGACCCGTCGACCCACTCGATCGGCGCCAACGTCAAACCGTTCCTCGCCGAGTTCCTCGGGTGGCGCGTCCACTGGGGCTTCGGCATCGGCATCGCGGCGTGCGTCGCGCTCTACTTCCTGATGCACCACACGGTCGTCGGGTTCGCCAGCTCGATCGTCGGCGGCAACGTCCGCGCCGCCCGCGTCGCCGGGCTGTCGATCTCCAAGCTGACGATCCTGATTTGCTTCCTCGGCGGGGCGTGCGCCGGCATCGCCGGCATGCTGGAGATGGCGACAGGCTCGGGCAAGGCGAACGAGAAGCTCGCCGTCGGCTACGGGTACGAGGGCATCCTCGTCGCGTTCCTCGCGCGCGGGAACCCGCTGGCGATCATCCCCGTCGCGATCTTCCTCGGCGGGATCAAATCGGGCGGCTACCTGCTCCAGACCAACCCCGACCTCAAGCTCCCCAACGCCGCCATAATGGTCCTCCAGGGCTTCATCTTCCTGACCGTGCTCGGGGCCGAGACGTTTTACGGCCGGTTCGGCTTCTTCAAGCGAAAGGAGGCTTGAGCCATGTGGGACGTACTCGCCAACACGACAGACCCGAACTACTGGGGCATCCCCGTCGCGATCGTGGGCGGCGCGCTGCGCGTCAGCGCGCCCTACCTCTATGTAAGCCTGGGCGAGATGCTGACGGAGAAGAGCGGGCGGATCAACCTCGGACTCGAGGGGACGCTCATGATGGGCGCGATGAGCGGGTACGCCGTCTCGTCGCTCACGGGCAGCGCCGTTCTCGGTGCGCTCGTCGCCGCGCTCGCGGGGGCACTGTTCGGGATGCTCCACGCCTTCCTGTGCGGCCGCCCGCGCGTCAATGACATCGCCGTCGGCATCGCGCTGATGATCTTCGGGATCGGCCTCGCATCCTTCATCGGCAAGCCCTACATCCAGCCCAAGAACAAGCCGTCGCTCTTCCCGGACGTCCCGCTGGCCCCGTGGACGGCGGCCGACTCGATCGTGCGGGCGAATTTGCAGATCAACGTGCTGCTGATTGTGGGGATCGCGCTGGTCCCGCTGATCGCGTGGGCGCTCAAGAACACGCGGTGGGGCCTGGTGCTGCGGAGCGTGGGCGAGAACGCCGACACCGCCCGCGCGATGGGGTACTCGGTCAATACGGTCCGCCTGCTCGCGACGATGGCCGGCGGCACGCTCGCGGGCGTCGGCGGCGCGTTCCTCACCCTCTCGATGACCCAGGGCTGGAATGACGGGCTCGCCAACGGCACCGGCCTGATGGCCGTCGCCCTGGTCATCTTCGCCCGCTGGAAGCCCTTCAACTGCCTGTGGGCCGCCCTGCTGTTCGGCGGCGCCGGCGCGATCGCCCCGGCCATGCAGTCGGTCAACGTCACGCAAGGCCGTTATCTCTTCCAGATGATCCCGTACGTCCTCACGCTCGCCGTGATGATCGCGACGTCGTCGCCCAAGCGCCAGATGATCGGGATCCCGGACGAGCTGACGCGAGCGCGGTAGCGCGCACCCGCTGCGGAGCGCATCGCGGACGAACGAGCGCAGACCTCGGGTATCGCCCTGCGGGCGGTACCCATGCCACGAGGAAGTAGAGTGAACGCCATCGCCACTGAACCGCCGACGATCGTCGACCCTCGTTACGTCGACTCCGCCCCGTACCCCTGGCCCTGGAACGGCGACCTCCGCCCGGCCAACACCGCCCTGATCATCATCGACATGCAGACCGACTTCTGCGGCAAGGGCGGGTACGTCGACCTCATGGGCTACGACGTCTCGATCACCCGCGCGTGCATCGAGCCGATCAATCGCGTGCTGACTGCGATGCGCGCCAAGGGCTACCACATCATCCACACGCGCGAGGGCCACCGCCCGGACCTGGCGGACCTCCCGGCGAACAAGCGATGGCGCAGCCGCCGCATCGGCGCCGGCATCGGCGACCCCGGCCCGTGCGGCCGCGTCCTAGTCCGCGGCGAGCCCGGCTGGGACATCATCCCCGAGCTCTACCCCCTGCCCGGCGAGGCGATCATCGACAAGCCCGGCAAGGGCTCCTTCTGCGCGACCGATCTCGACCTGATCCTCCGCCAGAAGGGGATCGCCAACATCGTCCTCACCGGCATCACGACCGACGTGTGCGTCAGCACCACGATGCGAGAGGCAAACGACCGCGGGTACGAGTGCCTCCTCCTCGAGGACTGCTGCGCCGCCACCGTCCCCGCCAACCACACCCACGCCGTCGCCACCGTCAAGACCCAGAACGGCGTGTTCGGGGCGGTGTCGGAATCGGCGAAGTTCGTCGCCGGGCTGCCGTGAAGATCACTCCGAAGAAACGGGTAACGATTAACGATTAATGCTTAAGCAGACCAAGGGCCCCTTAAGCATTAATCGTTAATCGTTACCTCCCGCGTGCCGCCGAGAGGAATCACCATGACCCAATCCCACACCGGCATCGGCCCCCTGCACACCGAGTTCGCTCCGCCCGGCGTGGCCCCGGGGCTCGAGGCCGTTTCCATCACAAAGCGGTTCGGCTCCCTGACCGCGCTCGACGACGTCTCGCTCAAGGTACGCCCCGGCACGCTCCACGCGCTCCTGGGCGGCAACGGCGCCGGCAAGTCCACCCTCGTGAAGTGCATCATGGGCTACTACTCGCCCGACCACGGCGAGATCATCCTCGGGCCCAAACAGGTCAAGATCGACAACCCGAAGGACGCCCAGGCCCTCGGGATCGGCATGGTCTACCAGCACTTCACGCTCGTCCCGAACATGACCGTCGCCGAGAACATGGTGCTGTCCCGCGGCGACATCCCCGCCCGGATAGACTGGAAGAAGGAGCGCGAAGAGCTCCGCGCGTTCCTGCGCACGACGCCATTCTTCATCCCGGTCGACGCGCCGGTCCGCACGCTCGCCGCCGGGCAGAAGCAGAAGCTCGAGATCGTCAAGCAGCTCTACCTGAAGAACAAGGTGCTGTTCCTGGACGAGCCGACCAGCGTGCTCACGCCCCAAGAGGCGGACGAGGTGCTCACCGTTATCAAGGAACTGACCATCAAGGGCGAGTTGACCGTCCTGATGATCACGCACAAGTTCCGCGAGGTGATGAAGTTCGCCGACGAGGTGACGGTGCTCCGCAACGGCAAGCTGGTCGGGGCCGGCCACGTGAAGGACCTCACGCCGGCGCAAATGTCGTCGATGATGATTGGTAACGAGCAGACGCGCACCGCCGCCCGCGGCGCCGGCGCGCCGGGCGAGCCGCTCCTGGAGATCACCGACGTCGCCGCACTCGACGACATCGGCCTGCCCGCCCTCGAAGACCTCAACCTGCAAGTCCGCGCCGGCGAGATCGTCGGCATCGCCGGCGTCTCGGGCAACGGCCAGAACAAGCTCGTCGAAGTGCTCGCCGGCCAGCGCCCGCTCGAGTCCGGCCAGATCCGCGTACACGGCAAGCGGTTCGTCCCGACGCGGTCGGAGATCTCCAAACACAAGGTCTTCTGCCTGCCCGAAGAGCCCCTGCGAAACGGCTGCGTCGGGCAGATGAGCGTCGCCGCGAACATGGCCCTGCGGAACTTCGACGCCCGACCGCACTCCAAGCTCGGGTTCTTCCTCTCCGCCGGCGCGATCAAGCGCAGCGCCCGCGAGTTGATCGCCAAATACCGCGTGAAGACGCCCTCGGCCGACACGCCGATCCGGGATTTGTCGGGCGGCAACGTCCAGCGCGCCGTGCTGGCGCGCGAGCTGTCTGGCGGCGTCGAGGTGCTCGTGGCGGCCAACCCGTGCTTCGGCCTCGACTTCGCCGCCACCGCCGAGATCCGCGCCCAGATGATCGAGGCCCGCAACCGCGGGGCGGCCGTCCTGCTGATCAGCGAAGACCTTGACGAGGTGTTCGAGCTGTCCGACCGAATCGTGGTGATGTTCCACGGCAAGTTCGTCTACGAGACGCCGATCGCGCAGGCGGAGATCGGCATCATCGGCCGGCACATGGCCGGTCACGCCGAACCGACCGCCGCGGCGCCCGACGGGAAGGAGGCCGTCGCCGAAGTCGCCTGACCGCGCGCGCCTTGGCCGCGCCGGACGCATACCTTTTGCCGGACGGATCACGGAGGAACCGCGCACCCTCCCGCCGCCCGTCCGACCGCTTCTGTACCCGTGAGGACCCGGAGGGAATCTTGGAAATCGACCGCCCGGCCGAACCATCGGCCAGCCATCTCACTACCGACGCCACGACCCCGTTCAAGCGAATCTTTTCCGACCTGCTCGCCGCCGCGACCGACGGCGAACTCGACTGGCAAATCCTCCGCCCCGGGATCGAGATCGCCCGCCTCTGCACGAGCGAGGGCGGCCCGACGTCGGCCCTGCTTCGCTACGCTGCCGGCGCCACCCTCGCCCGCCACGAACACACCGGGTTCGAGCACATCTACGTCCTGTCCGGCAGCCAGGCCGACGACTCCGGCGAGCACCGGGCCGGCGCGCTCCTGATCCACGGCCCCGGGACGTCCCACGCGATCTCCTCCAGGCACGGGTGCATCGTGCTCGCGATCTGGGAGAAGCCGGTGAATTTCTTGTAGGGCGAGGTTTGCCTACCGTTGTCGCGATCGACCCCGCCACCCGGGAATCCGCGTGTGGCAGGGTGATCATGCCCGATTCGGGCGCTCCGAAGCGTACGTAACGTCAGCGAGCCCAGTTCCAGACGGATTCACGGGATTTCCCATTGCGGGGGCGCCGCGCATCACCGATGTTGGTCCGATGCCCCACTCGTCCACCGTCGCCGCCCCCTCCGCCCGTCACCGTGCCGCCCTGGGCCTCCTGCTCCGCGGGGACGAGCGCCGGGTTTCGTCCGCCACGCTCGCCACGTTCGCCCGCCGTGGTTGGGTCGCGGCCGCGGCGGGCGGCGCGTACCGCCTGACGGTCACCGGGCGCGCCCTGGCCGAATCTCTCGAGCCCGCGGTGTTGTCATCTCCTCGCAGCCGGTGAGCCGGGGCGGCGGTCGCCGCGTGGGCCGCCGGTTCCCATCCCACGGACTCGCTAACACCAGGTGCCCGTGATGCCAGCACCTCCCGGGCCTGAGCATGTCGATGAGCCGGGACGTCCCGTGCCCCCGGGCTCGGAGAACATCTACCCGCAATCTTTTTGGGGGACGCGGCAGACCCCGGCGGCGAACGCGTACCTCCAAGACCCCCCCACCCGGCAGCTGGTCACGTTCTTCGAAGACAAGGGACTGGCGGCGCTCAAGCAGGAGGACCGGGACGAGCAGTGGTACGCGGACTGGATCGCCTACCAGGCCCGGCACCGCCTATACGCGACGGTCATCTCGCCGAAGGAATACTCGTCGACCGGGGCGGAGTTCGACCTGCTCAGATACGCCCGGTTCCTCGAGGTGTTCGCATACTGCAGCCCGGCACACGGGTACAGCCTCCAGGTCACGTTCCTCGGGCTGTGCGCGATCCTCCTGGGCACCAATGCGGCCCTCAAGCGGGAGGCGGTCGCCGCGCTGGAGGCGGGCGGGCTGCTCGCGTTCGCCGCGTCCGAGCAGGCCCACGGGTCGGACTTGTTGGCGAACGAGTTCACGGTCCGCGACGTCGGCGACGGGCGACTCGTAGCGGGCGGGAGCAAGTACTACATCGGGAACGCGAACGCCGCGTCGATGATCGTCATCCTCGCGCGCAAGGAAGGCCATTCCGCGTCCCGCCGCGCGCCCCCGGGGCTGTTCGCGCTCCGGCCGGCCGCGTCCGATGGCTTCCGGGACGCGCGAAAGATCCGCACGCTCGGCGTCCGGGCGGCGTTCGTCGGCGCCTTCGAGGTCGTCGACCACCCCCTCCCGGAAACGGACCTGATCGCCACCGGCCGGCACGCCTGGGACGCGGCGCTCGGGGCCGTCACGCTCGGGAAGTTCTTCCTCGGGTTCGGGTCGATCGGGATCTGCGAACACGCGCTGGCGGAGGCGACGGACCACCTGACGCGCCGCGTCCTGTACGGCAAGCGGGTCATCGACATGCCGCACATCAGATCGACGGTGGCCCGCGCGTACGCCCGGCTGACCGCGATGAAGCTGTACGCGTACCGCGCGCTCGACTACCTCCACGCCGCGACCGACGCCGACCGCCGCTACCTCCTGTTCAACGCCGTGCAGAAGGCGCGGGTCAGCACCGAGGGCGTCAAGGTCATGGCCCTGCTCTCGGAGTGCGTCGGCGCGCGCGGGTTCGAGGTCGACACGTTCTTCGAAATGGCGCTCCGCGACGCCCAG
>DATHXE010000512.1:0-6637 GCA_035459845.1 Tepidisphaeraceae bacterium
GAACCCGCGGGCAAATCCAAGTCGCTGTTGCGCGAGTTGCTTGTGCTGGCGGTCCCCGTCCTGTTCGAGCAGATGGCCCACACGGTCGTCGGGCTGACGGACACGTGGCTGGCGAACAATTTGCCGGATAAGGCGACGGCGGCGACGGCGGCGGTCGGGAACATCGCCTACGTCTTCTGGTTCATTGGATTGATCGTCGCGGCGATCGGGTCGGGCGCGACGGCGCTGATCAGCCGGGCCCGCGGGGCGCGCCACCGCGGGCTGGCCAACAGCGTCTGCGGGCAGAGCATCACGGCGTCGGTCGTGCTCGGATTGGTGCTGGCGGCGGTGATGTACTTCTGGGCCGACCCCTTGGTTCGCCTCCTGGGACTCCAGGCCGATGCGCACGCGTTCGCCGTGTCGTACCTGCGGATGATGACGGTCTCGGTGCCGTTCACGACGCTGATGTTTACGGCCAACGCGTGCCTGCGCGGCGCGGGCGACACGAAAACGCCGGCGGTCGCGATGATCGTAGTGGACGTGGTGAACGTGGGGTTCAGCTTCGGCCTGACGTTCGGCTGGCTCGGCCTGCCGGCGATGGGGTTCGAGGGGATCGCGCTGGGGACGGTGATCGCGTACGTGTGCGGCGGGGTGATCTCGTTCGTCGTGCTGCTGAGCGGCCGGGGCGGGATCACGTTGCACGCGCACCGCCTGCGGCCGCACTGGAACACGATGCGCCGGGTGCTGCGGATCGGCGTACCGGCCGGGGCGGAAGGGCTGCTGATCTGGTTCGCCAACATCTCGGTCGTTAAGGTGATCAACGAGATGGACCGGACGAGCGTGGCGGCGGCGGCGCACATGAACGCGGTGCGGATCGAGGCCCTGAGTTACCTGCCGGGCTACGCGTTCGCAATGGCGGCGGCGACGATGGTCGGCCACGCGCTGGGGGCCAAGGACCCCAAGCGCGCGGCCAAATCGATCTGGCTCGCGTACGCGGTCGGCGGGGGGATCATGACGGTGTGCGGGCTCTTCTTCGTCGCGTGGGCCGACTGGCTCTGCCGGCTCATGCTGCCGACGCAGCCGGAGGTCGCGGCGCTCACGGCCCAGTGCCTGCGGTTGGCGGGGTTCATCCAGGCCGGGTTCGCGGGGGCGATGATCCTCAGCGGCGCCCTCCGCGGCGCGGGCGACACGATGGCGGTGATGGTGCTCAACCTGTCGAGCATCATCGGCGTACGGCTGGTGGGCGTGCTGGTGGTCGTGCTCGTCTTCAAGCAAGGGTTGTTCGCCGTCTGGTGCGTCCTTTGCGGGGAGTTGGTCTTCCGCGGGGTTTTGAACTACCTGCGGTTCGCGAGCGGGAAGTGGAAACACGTGAAAGTGTGACGCGGGCAATGACGAATGTCGAAATCCGAAGCTCGAATCAATGACGAATGAACAAGGACGAATGACGAACCCGCCTCCCTCGCGCATCCCGCTTCGTCATTCGACCTTCATCCTTCGGACTTGTTTCGAGCTTCGAGTTTCGATATTCGGTTTTTCCGCAGCTTCTCGTAGAGATCCTGGCAGTGCCGTCCGTCGTATCATTCCCACACCATGGGCCTGAAAGACATCGAGATTTCCAACGTCCTCCGCCGGCTCGCGGACAAGCGGGTCGAGGACGCGATCGCCGAGGGGAAGTTCGACAACCTGCCCGGCGCGGGCAGGCCGATCGACTTAGAGGCGATGCCGGCCGACGAGAATGCGCGGGCGGCGTGGTGGGCGTTGCGGATTATGAAGAACGCCAACGTGACGCCGGACGAAGTGCTCTGGCGGAAGGCCGTGGACCGACTGAAGGATCGGCTGGCGGTCGCGAAGAGCGAGGCCGAGGTGAGCCGTCTCGTGGGCGAGATCAACGGCCTGGTGCGCAAGGTCAACACGATGGGCACGAACGCGCTCAAGGGGGATCTGGCGCCGCTCGATGCGAACGTCGAACTGGCGCGGTTTCGGGATGGGAAAAACCCTGACGCACGGGCGTAACGGCGGGCGCCCGCAGTCGGGTATGATGGTGCTCGTTGTGTCCACACCATTGACTATGGATCAGGGGGAATTGACCTCGCTCGCGGCCGAGGTCAAAGCGTTCGCGCGCTCGCTCGGTTTCGACCTCGTCGGTATCGCCCCCGCGCATGCGCCGCTGCACGCCGACTACTTCCGCCAGTGGCTCGCCGCCGGGCGGCACGGGGAGATGACCTATCTCGCCAATCGGAGTGACGAGCGCGCCGACCCGGACAAGTATCTGCCCGGCGCGCGGAGCGTGATCTGCGTCGCGCTCAATTACCATTCGCCGCTCGAACCCGTGTCCGACGCCGATCGGCCTTATCACGGCCGGGTCGCCCGGTACGCGCTGGGCGACGACTACCACGAGATCATCAAGCACCGCTTGTATGACCTGGCCGACTGGCTCCGCGAGCGGGCGGGCGGACAGACGCGGTGCGGCGTGGACACCGTGCCGGTCATGGAGCGCGAGCTTGCCGCCCGCGCGGGGATCGGGTGGGTGGGGAAGAACACCTGCGTCATCCACCCGGATGCGGGCTCGTGGATCCTGCTGGGCGAGGTCCTGACCACGCTCGAGTTGCCCGCCGACGCGCCGATGACCGACCACTGCGGCACGTGCACGCGCTGCCTCGACGCCTGCCCGACCGGCGCGCTGACGGGGCCGTACGAACTGGACGCGACCCGCTGCATCTCGTATCTCACGATCGAACACCGGGGCGAGATCGCGCCCGACCTCCGCCCGCAGATCGGCGACTGGCTGTACGGCTGCGACGTCTGCCAGGACGTCTGCCCGCACAACGCGCGAGTCCCGAGCGCCACCGACCCCGCCCTAAAGCCGCGTTTCCCGACCGGCACGCTCGACGTGCGGCAGGTCGAATCGTGGACCGAGGGAGAGTACCGGCCGGCACTCCGCCGCAGCGCGATGAAGCGAGTGAAGCTGCCGCAGTTGAAGCGGATTGCGGCAATCGTTCGCGAGAACGCCGAGGGCGCGTCCGCGCAGACGGTTGACATCGTTCGCAAGTCGACCGACACCTCGCAGGTATGAGATTCCTCCCCGCCCTCGCGCTGATCTGCTCCCTCGGCTGCTCCGCCCCGCTCGCCCGCGCGCCGTTGCCGTCGGGCACGATTTCCCATGTGGTCGTGTGCTACCTTAAGACGCCGGGCGACGCCGTCGCGCGGCAGAAGATCGTCGAGGCGGCGAGGACGTTCCGGCAGATCCCGGGCGTGCTCTCCGTCGAGGTCGGCCAGCCCCTCCTGCCCTCCACGCGCCCGGTCGTCGTCAAGGATTACGACGTCGCCTGCGTGATCACCCTCAAGAGCAGGGCCGCCCTCGCCGCCTACGCGCCGCACCCGATCCACCAGAAGGCCGTCACCGAAGTATTGAACCCGCTTGCGGCGAAAATCGTCATTTACGACATCGTGGGGGAGTGACGATCGTTCAGCGGCGCTCGAGGGGCAGCGGCGCGTCCGGTTTGGGGCGGGCCGGGCGCTTGGCCTTCGCGTGCACGCTCAGTGCGCCGGCGAGTATCCCCAACTGCATCACGGCAAAGACGATCCCGGCAGCGATCAGGTCGCGGCCGGCGGTGAAGTACGCCGTCACGCCGGCGACGATTACGAACACCTGGGCCGGCAGGGCGATCTTCCGATACACGTCCCACATGGCGGCGAGTGTGACCGCAATCGTGAATCATTTCCACCGGTGACCGCCACTCGCGCGTGCCCGACCGGTACCTCGCCGTTAGACTGCCCACGTGACTACGAAACCTCTCGCCGCATTCGCGCTGGTTCTCTCGTCCACTGTCGCGGCGCAGCCTCAGCCCCTTCCTCCCGAAGAGACCGCCAAGCAATTCAAACTGCCGCCCGGTTTCACCGCGTCCCTCGTCGCTGGCGAGCCCGACCTCGTCCAGCCTATTTCCTTCTGCTTCGACGACCGCGGGCGCCTCTGGGTGATCGAATCGCTGACCTATCCCAAGTGGGATTTGTCCGGCAAGACCGACCGCATCTCCGTCTTCGAAGACCTCGACGGGGACGGCAAGTGTGAGAAGAAGACCGTCTTCCTCGACACGCTCACGGGTCTGACCGGCATCGAGCACGGGTTTGGCGGCGTCTGGGTCGTCGGCCATCCCAACCTCTATTTCATTCCTGACAAAGATGGTGATCTGAAGCCGGACGGCCCGCCGCAAGTGCTCCTCAACGGGTTCGGAAAGCAGGGCACTCACAACCTGGTCTCGGGGCTGATCTGGGGCCCCGACGGGTGGCTCTACGGCGGGCACGGCGGCACGTCGTCCGGTTGGATCGGCGCGCCCGACGTTCCCGCGCCTCAGAACGTCGTGACGCCGAGCCCCACCGCGGCCGGCACGTTCCACCGCCACCCGGTCGTCACGGGCGACGCCACCGACCCGGCCAAGGTTCGGCTGTTTTATGACGGCGGCGTTTGGCGATATCATCCGCAGCGCCACGTCTTCGAGCCCGTCTCCGAGGGCACGACTAACCCGTGGGGGCTGGATTACAACGAGTACGGGCAGTTCTTCATCTCCAACTCGGTCACGCCGCACCTGTACCACGTCATTCCCGGGTCGCACGTCGAGCGCCGGCGCGCGTCGCCGAACTCGCGGTTCGCGTACGAGGTGCTGCCGTCGACCGCCGACCACAAGCACTACGCCGGCGCCGACTGGGCGAAGGCGCGCATCGGTCAGGCCGAGCTGGGCGGCGGGCATTCGCACTGCGGGCTGATGATCTACCAGGCCGACGTTTGGCCGGCCGAGTTTCGCCGGGCGATCCTGATGAACAACATCCACGGCGATCGGATGAATCGCGATCTGCCCGTCCGAAAGGGCTCGGGGTACACCGCCTCGCATGGCGCGGATTTCCTGACCAATTCCAACCCGTGGTACATGGCATTGCACGTCAAGCAGACGCCGGACGGGAACGCGATCGTGTCCGACTGGTACGACACGGGCGAGTGCCACACGACCAAGCCGAACCAGGCGAACGGGCGGCTGTACAAGATCACGTACACCGGCCCGCGCTCCGGACCGGTGTTCGAATTGCCCGCAGGCGCCGACCCCGCCAAGTCGCTGAACCTGGGCGCGCTCAAGTCTTCAGACCTGGCCCGACTTCAGGTCCAGCCGAACGAGTGGCTCGCACGGCGCGCCCGCCGATTGTTGCAGGAGCGCGGCGCCGCCGACCCGCAGGCCCGGTTGGTGTTCCACAAGGTGCTCGGCAATCGAGAGGAGTCTACTCCGCAGCGACTTCGCGCGCTCTGGTCCCTGCACGTGACGGAGCCCGCCGAGGTGAACGAGGTGATGCTCCTGAGTTTGACCACCGACCCGGACGAGTACGTGCGCGGGTGGGTCGAGACGCTGCTGGCCGAGCCGCGAACGGTCTCCAAAGAAGTGTTGGCCGCGTTTGAAGCGCTGGCCAAGGCCGATCCGTCGCCGTGGGTGCGGCGGTCGATCGCGTCGGCTGTGACGCGGATCCCGCTGGCCGACCGCTGGCCGATCCTGGCGGCGCTGGCGAGCCACGAGGATGCGGCGACCGACGCGAACCTGCCGCAGATGATCTGGTACGGATTGGAGCCGCTGGTGACGACCGACCCGAAGCGCGCGATCGCGCTGGCGTCGAACGGGAAGATCGCCAAGCTTCGCGAATGGGTTGTCCGCCGAATCGCCGACAAGTAGCTCAACATTCCGATGTTGAGGAGAAGCGTTCGAATGCCGTACCGCGAATTCGCGCCACCCGCAGGGCTGCGCCGTTGCTCACCATCGGAATGTTGAGCTACAGCAGCGAATCCGCCAGCCGCGCGACGTTCTGGAGCACCTTGTGCCATCCCGGCCTTGCCCGCCAGGCCTCGGCGGTGATCTCCTCGCTGTCGGCGAAGTACCGCTCCTGGATCTTGCGCAGGCGCGCGACGACTGCGCGGTCGTACACGACCAGCATGACCTCGGCGTTGAGGACGAAGCTCCGGATGTCCATGTTGCTCGAGCCGATCAGGGCGACGTCGTCGTCGACGCTGACGTGCTTGGCGTGGAGGAAGCGGCGGGTGTAGGAGTGGATCCGGACGCCGGCCTCGAGCAGGTCTTCGTAGTACGACCGTTGGGCCAGGCCGACGAGGAACTGGTCGATCTGCTTCGAGACGACCAGGTGCACTTCGACGCCGCGAAGGACGGCGGTCTGGACGGCCTGCAACACGGGCTCGTCGGGGATGAAGTAGGGGGTCGTGATCACCACGCGGTGGCGGGCGGCGTGCAACAGCGAGACGATCATCCGCTGGAGGTTCTGGTGCGGGTAACCGGGGCCGCTGGGCAGGAGTTGTGCGGGGCTGGCGCCGGCGGCGGGAGTTACGGGGAACATGCCGGCGTCGCGGATGCCGTGGGCGGTCTCGACGAAGTGGTCGGCGAGGAAGACGGCCTGGAGCTGGGCGACGACGGGTCCGGCGGCGCGGACGACGACCTCCTCGTAGACGAGCGGCTTCTTGAACGCGGGGTCGATGACGTTCTGGGAGCCGGTGTAGCCGACGACGCCGTCGATGACGGCGAGCTTGCGGTGGTTGCGGAGGTCGACGCGGGCGGAACTGACGCGGCGCCAGAGGCTGACCGGGAGGACGCGGACGACCTCGGCGCCGGCGGCG
>DATHXE010000513.1:0-8044 GCA_035459845.1 Tepidisphaeraceae bacterium
TGCGCCCGAGCGCGGCGGCCCAGTCGGATTGCGCCTGGGCGGTGGCCCGGGCGACGGCGGCGCCGGCGACGATCAGGGCGGCGCACCCGAGCGCGATCGGGACGGCCCACGCGCACGCGGCGAGTTGCCCCGGGGCCCGGCGGTCGCCGGTGCGCCGCGCGACGTCGCGCAGGTGCGCGTACAACAGCAGGGCCGACGGGAACTCGCACAGGGCGACGATCGCGGCGACGGTCCAGGCGGCGCGGACGCCCATCGGGTCGGTGTAGTCGGTCGCGCCGGACATCAGGATGCCCATCGCCGCCCCGCCGGTGACGATCGGCCACCACCGGGCGAGCTTGCGGAGGCTGACGAACCGCTCTTCGGCCCCCCGCGCGCTGCGCGGCTCGGTGACCAGCCAGGTGCCGGCGATCGCGAGGATGACCCAGACGGTGCCGGCGACGCCCCACGGCCCGGGTGGGCCGCCGATGGACCGCTGGACGAGCGCGGCGGCGCCGACTTTCGGGCAGGGCACGTTGACGGCCGCGAGCGAGAGCGGGCCGACGGGCATGATCAGCGCGACGCGGAGCGCGCCGACGGACGCGACGATCAGGAGGAGCAGGCCGACGGCGGTGACGCGCCAGTGGGCGGCGTCGGCGGTCACGTTGGGGTTGGGCGAACTGGCGGATTCGCCACACTCCGGGCACCGCGCGGCCGCCGGAAGGCCGGTGCGGTCGTAGCCACACTCGGGGCAGGCGGGGGATGGCGCGAGCCGTGGCGCGGCGGCGGGGGACAACGTCGGTACATCCATGCGGGGGCCTCCTGCCCAACGGCGGTCGCGCATCCGAGCGCGCGGGAGGTCAGTCTACTCCGGTTGTGAATCGATGAAATATCGAGCGGACGAGTCGCCCGTTTAGCCGCGACCCGTAAGGCAAGCGACAGCGCCGCCCGCAGGGGAGCGCGACCCGAGCTCACTTGAGTGACCGCGAGTTCCACAGTCGCTTTAGATCGATCTGGAGGTCGGGAAACGCCGTCGGACTGATGACGTCGTCGCCGTGCCCGACCGCGTCGACGACGTATGCCGCGCCGGCCAGGCGAAGGCATTCGAGCGTCCGCCCGACGCCGTCGACGACCCAGTAATGGGGAATGCCGAACTCGGCATACCACGCGCGCTTCGTTACGCGGTCGTGGTCCTCGTGCCCCTTGCTGACGGACTCGATCACGATCGTGGGCGGGAGCGTGAGGGTGTGGTCGGACCAGTCCGTGTCCGGCGGGTCGAACTTCAGCGATTGGAAACGCGCGAGATCCTGCCCGGCGACGACCGCACAGTCGGCGCGCACCACGCGCTTGGGCGCGACCGCGATCTCGACCTCGACGGCGGCGTCATTGGGAGTCTGTTGGGTGTCGAAGTAGGCGTTCAGCACTGCCTGGAGGCGCACCACGACCCGGCCACCGCGGAAGTAAGCTGGAGGCATGGCGACGAGTACCCCGTTGACGATCTCGTATCTCCCCTGCTCCCAAAGCCGGCGAACTTCCGGATCCTTCAGGTCGGAAAGGCTCCAACCGAGCGTGCCGACCTTCAGGACGGGCTCGGGCCCGTCGCCGAAGCGGTACGGGTCACGCGACGCGACGATGTCGTGCTCGGCGACCGTCATTGCGTTCGATTATACCACGGCAAGTACGAAGCTCGCACCTCCGGTGCGAATCCGACTCCACAGGAGTCGGCGTGGATCCGCGTGCCGTGCGCGACTACTCGACGGTGACGCTCTTGGCGAGGTTGCGGGGCTTGTCGACGTTGCACCCGCGGGCGACGGCCGCGTGATACGCCAGAAGCTGGAGCGGGACGACCGACAGCAGCGGCTGGAGGCCTTCCAACGTGTCGGGCACGTAGATGACGTGGTTGCTGTACCGCTTGATGTTCGTGTCGCCCTCGGTGGCGACGGCGATGATGTGGCCGCCGCGGGCGCGGACCTCTTCGATGTTCGAGACGACCTTGTCGTACTGCAGGCCCTTGGTCGCGATGAACACGACGGGCATGCCCTCGTTGATCAGAGCGATCGGGCCGTGCTTCATCTCGGCGGCGGGCATGCCCTCGGCGTGGATGTAGCTGATTTCCTTGAGCTTGAGCGCGCCCTCGAGGGCGATCGGGTAGTGGTACCCGCGGCCGAGGAACAGCCAGTTCTCGCGGTCGCAGAACTTGCGGGCGATGTCGCGGATCAGCTCCGACTGCTTGAGCACCCGCTCCATCTGCTCGGGGATCGCGACGAGCCCGTCGATCATCTCCTGGTGGGCCGAGTTGCTCATGAAGCGGCGGCGGCCGAGGTACAGGCTGAGCATCGTGAGCGTGGCGCACTGGGCGGTGAACGCCTTGGTGCTGGCGACGCCGATCTCGGGGCCGGCGTGGAGGTAGATGCCGCCGTCGGTCTCGCGGGCGATCGTGCTGCCGACGACGTTGACCACGCCCAGCGCCAGCGCGCCCTTCTCGCGGGCCTCGCGCAGGGCGGCCAGCGTGTCGGCGGTCTCGCCCGACTGGCTGATCGCGACCAGGACCGTGTTCTCCTCGACGATCGGGTTGCGGTACCGGAACTCGCTCGCGTACGTGCACTCGGTCACGACCTTGGCGTTGTCCTCGAAGAGGTAATCGCCGACGAGGCCGGCGTGCCACGCCGTGCCCTGGCCGGTCAGGATGAACCGCTTGGCCTTGACCAGCTCGCGGGCGTGGTCGGCCAGGCCGCCCAGGACGATCCGGCCCTCGCGCTGTTCGACGCGCCCGCGGAGGCAGTTCCGGATCGACGTCGGCTGCTCGAAGATCTCCTTGAGCATGAAGTGCTCGTAGGAGCCGAGCTCGTACTCCTCGAGCTTGTGCTCGAGCTGCTTGACGACGGGCGACACCTCGATGTCGTCGGTCGTCATGGTCCGGAAGCTGCCGGGCTTCAGGATCGCCATCTCGTTGTCGTTGAGGTAGATGACCCGGCTGGTGTGCTCGACGATCGCGCTGGCGTCGGAGGCGACGACGTACTCGTCCTCACCTACGCCGATGATCAGCGGGCTGCCCTTTCGGGCGACGACGAGCGTGTCGGGCTCGTCCTGGCAGACGACGGCGATGCCGTACGTCCCCTCGACCTCGTGCAGCGCCGCCTGCACCGCGCGCTGGAGCACGCTCGTGCCGGGCGGGAGGTGGTTGTGGGCCTTGATCTCGGTGTACAGGTCGCCGACGAGCATCGCCAGCACTTCGGTGTCGGTCTGGCTGACGAACGTGTGGCCCTTGTCGGTGAGGAGCTGCTTGAGGGCGACGTAGTTCTCGATGATGCCGTTGTGGACCACGGCGATCTTGCCGCCGTCGTCGGTGTGCGGGTGGGCGTTGACCTCGGTCGGGGCGCCGTGGGTGGCCCAGCGGGTATGGGCCATGCCGACGCTCGCCGGCGGCAGCGGCGTGGCCTGCACCGCGTTCTCGAGGACGGAGATCCGGCCGACGGCCCGGCGGATATGCATCGAGCCCTTGCCGTCGATCACGGCGATGCCGGCCGAGTCGTACCCGCGGTACTCCAGGCGCTTGAGGCCCTCGATCAGGACGGGCTGGGCGAGCTTACGGCCGACGTAGGCGACGATACCGCACATGCGCTAACTCCTGACGACAAAGGAAACTAACAATCGGTCACCGGCACGGGGAGCCGCACATGACCCGACGAGCGGGCCAAGTGCGAACCTCGATTTTGGGCGACACCCCTGATCGGCCTCGTGGAATACGCAGGAGGCCAGCGGTTGGATCGGTTCAGGGGCATCCTAGACGGACATTATCGGACGTCAACGCCAACCCGGCTTGAGCAAAATCACACCGGGCCGAGTGTGGACGCGCAGGGGGAGTATCGACAAGGGGTTAGGCGGGCTTTTGCGAGAGGTGGTTATCGGCAGCGGATCGAAGGGCTCCATCTAGCTCGCATCCGCGGTCGTATATTTGTTTGACAGATTACGGACGGTCGTCAGACTGAGGTCCGATAACTGTCGGCCGTAAGAGAAGTGGGTGCTCCTCCGCGGCCGGATCGTGCTTCAAGGACGGAGGAAACCATGTTGCTGAACATTCGCCGGGTCGCGCTCTCGTTGACGGCCGGTCTCACGTTGCTCGCCTCGCCGATCACGGAGGCCGCGACGATCTCCTGGAGTTCGGCGACGACCATCGCGGGCGACACGGACGTGAGCACGGCCGGGTCGCTGGTCGCCGCGTTTAATTTCGGGAACACCGGGGTCGGGACGACGACCGTCAACGGGGTGCAATTCGACCCGTTCGTCATCATCAACAATAGCCCGTCGGCGACGGTCGGCAATTACACCTACGCCGCGAACTCACCGGCCCTCCTCGGGTCTTCGAACCTGATCGGCGGGGGCGCGACGTTCGCCGCACTCACGCCCTCGTACAAGGCGCTCCTCGGGACGGGGGGCGGGGGGTTCGGCGGGGACGCCGGTGACGTGCTCACCTTGGGCGGGCTGACCGTCGGCCAGACCTACCAGTTCCAATGGTGGTGGTCGGCTTCCATCAACGGCCAGGTCGTCGTCAACACGACCGCCACGGCGGGAAACGCGATCACGCTCAACGCGACGGCCGGGGGCATCGGGGAATACGCGATCGGTACGTTCGTCGCCGACGCCGCGACCCAGACGATCGGGTTTTCGAACCCGACCTTCAGCTACGGGCTCAACGGGTTCCAACTCCGCGACCTCGGCACGACCGGGGGCCCCACGGGCGTCCCGCTTCCGCCGGCGGTCTGGATGGGCTTGGCGGCGGGCGCGCTCGCGGTGATCCGCAGCCGGGCCGGCGCCCGGGCCGCGTAAACGCGAACGC
This sequence comes from Tepidisphaeraceae bacterium, assembly GCA_035459845.1. GTDB lineage: Bacteria > Planctomycetota > Phycisphaerae > Tepidisphaerales > Tepidisphaeraceae > DASPKW01. The sequence continues at coordinate 4,814 of DATHXE010000513.1, forward strand.
GGGTCATTTCGCGCCGATCTCGTGCACGAGGAACTTGGCCGGGATCGGCTCTTCGGCGCCGCCGGGTAGGGTCCAGAACAGGCGCACGCGGGCGAGGCCGCCACCGTCCCAGAAATCGACCCGGATCGGGTGCAGGCCCTCGCTCAGGGTGGCGGCGGCGGTCACGCCCTTAGTCCGCGCATTGCCGTCCTCGATCACCAACGTTTCGTCGATAAACACCCGCGCCCCCTGATTCGCGATCAGCTTGAGCGGGTATTTGCCCGACGCCGGCACGCGGAGGTAGCCGCGCCAGCGGATCGAGAAGTCGTCCTTGGGCAGCGCCTCGTGCGGCGACGTCGCCGGGGTCCAGTCGAAGTCGATCTTTTCGTCGACACGCGTCGCCTTGGGCGCGCCGGGGCCGAACGTCTGGCCGGCGAAGTATTCGCCCACCAGTCCGGGCGCCAGTCGCTGCTCGCGCAGCCGGGCCAGGTCTGCATCCTCCAGGCGGCGCTCGATCGTCGAACGGGAAATGCCCGTCAGGCTCGGCAGCGCCAGGCGATACCAATACGCGGCCCGGTTGCGGCACGAAGCGCGGGCCCGGCCCGTCAGCTTCTCCCCCCACTCCCACCACTCGTTGCCGACCTCGTGCTGGGCCGCGGCCCCGGCGGAAACGGCGGCGACGTCGCGCTGCGCAAGCCGCTGGTAGTCCGCGTCCGACGACTCGAGCAGCAGCGGCAGCCCGTGGGTCCAGTCGTTCTTGGCCAGGCACTTGTACCGCCCGGCCGCGGCGCGGGCGTCACGATCCTCGGGGTGGCTGGCGAGCGTCTCGATCGCGGCCTTGGCGCGCTCGTACTCGCCCTTGGCCCAGTTGATCTCCTTGACCTTGTCGGCGACGTCGGTGGTCAGGAGCATCTTGTGGGCCTGCCGGGCGGCGGTCTCGGCGAGGGCGGCGAGGCGGGCGGCGACGTCGTACTCGTCGCGCGCGATCGCCGAATCGGCCGACGACAGCGCGGCGCGGGCGAGGGACTCGTGGGCCGACGGAGTCGACGTAAACCGCGCGGCGAGGCTCAGGGCCGTGACCCAATGTTCCCCCGGCGCGACCGCGTACAGGCGCGCCAGGTCGTCGATCGCCCGGCACGCCAGCGCCGGCTCGGCGGCCTTGGCGGCCCAGTCGCGCGCCTCGCACAGCAGCACATACCGGGCGGCATTGTCATCCCGCGTGTCGCGCGACTCCTGGTACAGGCGCTTCGCCAGTGCCGCGCGGGGGGGCAGGCCGGCGGCGGATGCGGTGGCCTGGATATACAGGTCGCGAAACGCCTCGCGGACGATCTTGGTGGCCCGGGCGATGGACTGCTGATCCGGCACGCCGAACGGGCCAGTCGGTACTTCGGGCGAGGTAGTCGGGGGTACGGGCGCCGGGGCGGCGGGGGCCGGGGCGGCGGGGGCCGGCTTGGTCTTGGCCTTGGCGGCGGGCTTGTCGGCGGCGTGGGCGGATGCCGCGAACAGCGCAATCAGCGCGAGGCGCAGAACTGGAGACGTGCGGGTCATGCGAGCGCTCCCTTACCGAGGCCCGACGGAAGTCGATGTGTTGCGATCGTATGAAAATGTGACGAGGGTGACAATTCTTTTCTTCGGGCGCGTCTGCGCGGTCCACGCTCACGCGCTCGCCTTCGGGCGGCGCTGCGCTTGCCCTGCGGGTCGCGGCTAAACTTTTCTCCTCATCCCCCCACCCCCTCACCGCCCTATCCCTTCCCAGCGCCCCACCTTGTCCCGACAGGCGGATTTGCATAAGATCGCCCCCTTCCGACTGACTCAGCCCCTCCAGGAGACCCCCCGCGTGGCGAAGACCGAACCGATCGAACTCGAAGCGACCGTCGTGACGGCGCTCCCCAACGCCATGTTCAAGCTCCGCCTCGACGGCAGCGACACGGAGATCCTCGGGATCGTCTCGGGGAAGATGCGCAAGCACTTCATCCGCATCCTGCCGGGGGACCGCGTGAAGGTGGAAGTGTCGCCGTACGACACGACCAAGGGGCGAATCGTGTTCCGTCAGAAGTAAAGCGGGGGATGGAGAGGGGTTGCCGTGGCGTCGAATCTCGGGATCGACCCTGCTTACTTGATCGCCGAGGTCGATCGGCTCGTAGCGGTGCCCGATCGGGGGGCGGCACTCGAACAACTGGTCCAGATCCGCGCGGGCACTGACGCGATTTGGGCGCGGCTCGCCGCGCTACACCTCGCGGGGGGAAAGTTGGCGTTGATCCCGCAATGGGTGGCGCTGGCCAACGACGACATGCGCAACCTTCAGGTGGCCGTTACCGTCCATCTCGAACCCGGGTGGGACGCGCGATTCCGATGGCCGGCGACGGGCGCGGTCTGACGTGCAAATCATTCGCCGGTCAGAGCGGGTTCTTCGCGAACACCAAGTCTTCCACCGGTTTCCCGCCGATCAGATGTTCCTGAATGATGCGCTCGGCGTTCTCGGGGGTGACCTGCTTGTACCAGGTGCCTTCGGGGTAGACGACGGCGATCGGGCCTTGCGTGCAGATGCGCAGGCAGCCGGCCTTGGTGCGGAAGCAGGGGCCGTTCTTGCCGGCGATGTTCAGCTCCTTCATCCGCCGCTTGACGTGCTCCCAGGTCTGCTCGCCGGCCTCGGGAGTGCAGCAGTCGGGGCCGATGCAGACGAAGAGGTGGCGAGTGAGCTTGCCGACGCCGAACGCGGGGGCCATCTTTTCGGGGGGGATGTTGTCGGGGTTGGCCATTGCGAGCATGATAGGGTGGAGGCGCGGAAGGATGAAGGATGAGCGGAGGGCGCATCATCGACCGAGCCTTGTCGCCGCGTAGTACGATTGACCGCCCGTGACCGAGACCCACCCCGCGATGGCCGCCGAACCGGACACGATCGACGACGCCTCGGATTCATCCGCGGGGGATGTCGCGCCCGTAGCGCCCGCCGAGCCGCCGAAGAAGCGCCCGCCACTGGTCCCCCCGTCGCGGCGCGGGCGGCCCGAGGGGCTGGGGCCTTGGGAGCCGGTGGTGCGGTTCGGGTACGTGGCGCTGGTGGCCGTGCTGGTCGCGCTGGTCGCGATGCGGGTGAATCGGCCGCGGCAGGCGGAGTTGTCGGGCGTCGAGCCGGGGATCGACCCGCTGCTGATGCAGCCGGTGAAGACGACCGAGGTGAACATGACCTCGATCCGCTGGGCGGTCGAAGGATTGAACAAGGCATCGCCCGTTCGCATCGAACTCGACCCGGCG
>DATHXE010000514.1:0-6061 GCA_035459845.1 Tepidisphaeraceae bacterium
CCGATTGCCCATTGAACGGGCGGGATAACCCCTGCTCACCCGACCATCGCCGGTCCACCGGCTGCCAGTCAATCGGCAATCGGAAATCGGCAATACGCGGTGCTCCACGTCACCCGTCCTTGCGGGCCCAGTCGTACGGGATGTCCTTCGAGTGGGGGTCGACGCGGAACTCGTCGGGGTTCTTGTAGTCGTAGCACTCGGTCGTGTAGTTGACGACGATCGCCTCGTGGTCGGAGACGCACTTGAACCCGTGGTAGACCAGGTTCGGGATCTCGATCAGGAACGGGGCGTGGTCGCCGATGACGAACTCGTTGACCATGTTGTACGTGGGCGAGTCCTTGCGGCTGTCGTACAGGACGACCTTCATCTGGCCGCGGACGCAGACGAAGTGGTCGGTCTGCTTCTGGTGGTAATGCCAGGCCTTGACCACGCCGGGGTAGGCGGTGGTCATGTAGATCTGGCCGAACTTGATGTTCGTGTACTGCCCGGCCTCGTCGGCCCGGAGCATCTCCATGAGCCGCCCGCGCTCGTCGCAGTGGATCGTGAGCTTCTTTACCGTAACGCCTTTGATCAGTTCCTTGGGCATGTCAGTCGGTGCCTTCCTTGACGGTCTTTTCGGCTATCGCGGGGCGCGGGGTGCGTAGATTCGAGGTTTAGTTTATCGGCCGTGGTCAGGCAACGACTGAACCGGCGATTCTGAGGTCGGGGGCCGCGGAGCGGGCGGGCTCGGCGTGGGCGGCGGGCGGGTCGGCGTCGACCTCCTTCGCCCGGCGGACGATTTTGCCGCTGAACAGCGTTTCGTACGCGTCGAGCAGCACGGGCACGCCGTACTGCCAGGCGAGCTTCTCTTCGACGCGCCGGCGGCCGTACTCGCCCATCTGCCGGCGGAGCGTGGGGTTGTCCAAGAGCTCGGCGACTTTCTCCGCCAGTTCGCCCGCGTCGTTGGGCCGGGCGTAGAGCGACGCCAGCCCCGCGGACACGCGGCCCTCGGTGAGCTCGAATTGCACGATCGGCCGGCCCAGGGCCATGTACTCGATGATCTTGTTCATCGTGCTCTTGTCGTTCATCGGAGTGGCGAGGTCGGTGTTGACGCAGACGTCGCACGAGCAGATGGCCTCGATCATGGTGGCGTCGTCGACCCGGCCGGTGAAGGTGATGTCGGCGGGGTCGAGCCCGACGCGGCGGGCGAGCGATTCGACGTCGGCGCGCGCCGGTCCGTCGCCGACGACGACCCAGCCGACGTCGCCGCCGCGCTTTTGCTTGAGGATTCGCGCCGCCTCGACCAGGAACTGCAGCCCCTCCTGCGGGCCGATCGTGCCGAGGTAACCGACCAGGTGCTTGCGCCCCTTCTTCCACCGCCCGGGGTTGGCGGGCACGGGCTTGAACCGGGCCAGGTCCGGCGCGCTGCGGACGACGAACACGCGGTCGGGGTCCATCCGCCCGCGGTCGACGGCGATTTGCTTGTACGACTGGTTGGTCGCCACGCTCGCCCGCCGGCTGAAGAAGAACGTCAGCCGCTCGGCGAAACAGACGGCCTTGTAGAGCAGCCGCTTGGTCAGCGACATGCGACTCCCGAACTTCACCTCGAACAATTCGGGGTTGATGTCGTGGTGGTCGAAGATGAACCGCACGCCCAGCGGCAGGAACGGGAGCGCGACCAGGAACAGCAGGTCGGGCGGGTTGCACGCCTGGATCGCGTGGAACTTGTCCGTCTTGTAGATCCGCCACGCCAGGCGCAGCTGGTGCCACAGGGCCGCCCCGTACTCGCGAAAATATCCCTTGGCGGACTGCTCGTCCTCGGCGGGGAGCGGGTGGCGGTAGATGCGGACGCCCTCGAGCTCTTCGTACGCGGCCGTGTAGCCCTTGAGCATCGGGCAGATGACCGAGACGCGGTAGCCGGCGGCGGTGAGCGCGCGGGCCTCCTGCCAAACCCGCCGGTCGAACGGGACCGGGAGGTTCTCGACGAGGATGAGGATGTGGCGGGCTGTCGAGGACAAATCTCAGGACTCAGGACTCAGGACTCAGGACTCAGAACTACTCCTCACCAGCAGATCCCGACGTATCGCGGGTCTCCTGCCATGAGGGCTTTTCCGCCGCCGTCAACGTCGATGACGGTCTGCGACTCGCGGAGGACGCCGTGGGCCCACGCCCAGTCGAAGTCGGGGTCTACGACGATGACCGAGTCGGCCCCGATCACGTCGTCGGCACTATAGCGGATCATCTGGGCGAGCGATGGGATCGCCTCGTCTGCGAATTGTTTATTCGCGCCGATCAGGTTCTCGACCGACACGCGCGGGTCGTGGACGACGACCTCGCACCCATCCCGCACGAGCCGGCGGGCGACCGAGACGGCGGCGCTCTCGCGCAAATCGTCGGTGCCGGCCTTGAATGTGATGCCGAACAACCCGACGCGCTTGGCGCCGGCCTTGCGCACCTGTTCGACGACCTCGAGGATGTGGGCCTCGTTGCTGCGGAGGATCTCGCCGAGCAGGAGCAGGTGGGCCCCGCTCTTCTCGCCCTCGCGCACGAGGGCCCGCACGTCCTTGGGCAGGCACGACCCGCCGAACGCGAACGCGGGACGCAGGTACGCCTTGGAGATGTTCAGCTTCGTGTCCTGGCAGAAGAGTTCCATCACTTCCTGCGCGTCGACGCCCCACTTTTTGCAGACGCGCCCGATCTCGTTGGCGAACGTGACCTTGAGCGCGTGGAAGGCGTTGTCGGCGTACTTGACCGTCATCGCGACGGCGGGCGACGTCACCAGCATGGGCGCGTCGATCCCGTCGTACAGGGACTTGATCAGGTCGGCCGTCGCGGCGTCGCGCGTGCCGATGACGGTCTTGGGCGGGTGGAAGAAGTCGTGGACGGCCGTGCCTTCGCGCAGGAATTCGGGGTGCGTGGCGAAGCCGAGGCCTTCGCCCAGGCGCCGGCCGCTCTCGCGCTCCAAGGCGGGCAGGAACTCTGCCTCTGCGGAGGCGGGCAGCGTCGTGCTCCGAATCGCCACGGTGTGCGGGCCGCGCTTGGCCTTGATCGCGCGGCCGATCTGCTCGCACACGCGGACGACGGCGGTGAGGTCGGGCGAGCCGTCGGGGGCGCTGGGGGTGCCGACGCAGACGAGGCTCAGGTCGGTATTGGCGACGGCGTCGGCGGCGTCGGTCGTCGCGCGGAGCCGGCCGGTCTTCACGTGCCTGGCGAGCAGGTCGTCGAGCCCCTTCTCGAGGATCGGGCTCTTGCCGGCCCCGAGCGTGCCGACCTTCGCATGGGAAATGTCGACCCCGACCACCGCGTGCCCGCGCTCCGCGAGACACCCGGCGGACACGGCGCCGACGTAACCTAGGCCGAAAATCGATATCCGCATACGACAGTCCTGAGTGCTGAGTCCTGAGTCCTGAGCAACTGCGAGGGAACCTCTCAGGACTCAGCACTCGGGACTCAGGACTACATCCTCTCCTGCTCGCGCCACAGCCGGACGAGCAAACTCTCTTCATCCAGTTCCACGGCGTCTTCCGGGATCGGCTGGTCCTGCTTGATCGCGCGTTTGAGCTTCACGCCGTCGGCGAGGCCGATCGGGAGCAGGCCGCGGGCCTTGTCGGCGATCTCGAGTTCGCCGTACTGGTTGAAGCCGCCGATGCCGTCGAGGACGTCGCCGGGCTTGAGGTCGCGCTTGGCGACCGCGATCGTCTGCGCGACCGGCCGGCCGCGCGGGGCGATCGTCGCTTCGCCGTACACGACGGCCTCGGCGGCGCTGAGCGGGGTCTCGATGTGGCAGAGGTGGTAGGGGCGGAAGAACATGTAGTTCGGGCCGTCGCCCATCTTGAGGTACTTGAGGTAGGGCTGGACGAACTCGCGGTTCTTGCCGCGGGCGATGATGAAGATGCCGCCGCCGAAGTCGCCGGCCAGCGTGTAGTCGACGATGCCCGGCCCGCCTTCGATCGCTTGGCCGAGCGCGCCGGTGGACTCGAAGTCCTTCACGGCGTTCTTCAGGTCCGTCTTCACGCCGATCATGCCGCGCTTCGCCGGGACTAATCCCGTCGCGTTGCAGACGACGTTCTGCTCGATGTTCATCTTCGTGCCGTCGGTGAACGCGCACGTCATCCGCGGGCTGGTGCGCTGCTTGACGGCCCACTCCATGATCGAGTCGGGCGTGGCGCGGATGTTCATGAACCCCTTGCAGTTGACGGCCGCGAGCACCTCGAACCCGCACCCGGCGCACCACTCGGCCATGCGCATGATCACGCCGGGCTGGTCGCCGTCGGCGTTGGTGTAGACGACGCCGGCCTGGTCGCCGCGGGCCTTGAGCAGGCAGCCGATGGTGCCATCCGTCTCGGCGTTGAGGGAGACAAAGTGTTTCTTGCCGGCGAAGCAGCTCAGCGCCTCGCGGGCCCCGCCCTCGACGGCGCCGGTCGCCTCAATCACCACGTCGAGCGTCGAAATCTTACCCGCGATTCCCACGGCCCCGCTGACCGCGGGCCGGCCCTCGGCGATCGCGGCGGCGAGGCGGTCGACGTCATCGCTGACGACGACCTTCGCACGGTCGTAGCCGGCTTCGACGTACGCCTGCACGCCCTTGTCGGTCGAGCGATTCACGACGAGCGACGGTCGCATGCCGGGCATCTTCGACAATTGGTAGACGATGCCCTTGCCCATGAAACCGGCGCCGACGACGGCGGTCCGCACGGGCTGGTTGCGGGCTTCGCGGCGTTGGAGTTCTCGAAACAGATGAGTCATCGGGATCTCGGATTTCGGATTGCGGATTGCGGATTGGCAGACGAGCGAACTTCGTTAGCGCGTGCGGTGCGGATGGTCGCCACCATCATCCGGCAGATCTCGACGGCCTCCTGGTGTAGCGATTTGACCTGCCGCGCCGGCAACATTGCAGACTCCATGATCAATTCCAACCAATACGCGCTTTCGTCCGATTCTTCCTCGACGATTCCGATCTTCGCAATGAACTCCCGACGCGACCGCCCGCGACAAGCGGCCCGATAGTTCGCACCGACCGAAGCACCCGATCGACCCAATTGATCCGCGACCACACGTGCGGCGCGCGTGTTTGGCAATTGGTCAATCGTCTTCAATACCCAGACCGCAAACTGCTTGGTACGGGACTTCATCTCGTCCGGCGTCAAGCGTCACCTCTCAATCCGCAATCCGAGATCCGCAATCCGAGATCGTCTCACGCTTGGTCGATCAGGTGCCTTCTTTGTTTTCTAAACAACTTCCAGTGCTCGTTCCGCGTGTCCTCGTAAACCCGAATCTTCTCGTCAATGTCCGCACCGCCGCGGCCCAATGACGCCGCCAGCCTGAGCAGCGGCGCGCGGACGGCGAAGAACATCCACATCCAGAAGTTCGCGATCCACATGTACGTCTGGCCGTAGTGCTTGCGGAACAGTTTCAGCAGCGCGCGGTCGATGTGAAAGAGCCGGTTCGAAGTCGTCTTTTTTGCCGACTCGCCGACGAGGTGGATGATCTCGGCCGACGGGCAGAAGACGAGTTTCCCGCGCTGGCGCATGCGCCAGCACAGGTCGGTCTCCTCGGCGTACATGAAGAAGTGGTCGTCGAACCCGCCGGTCTGCTCGTAGACGTCGCGGCGGATCATCAGGCAGCACCCGGTGATGACCCCGACCTCGCGGACCGAGTCGCGCTGCCAGTAGTCCATGGCCTCGCGGTTGAAGAGCGCGCTGTTCTTGAACAGGAGGTGCAGGCCGAACGCCTTGCAGATCAGGGGCCACATGCCGGGGCTGCCCCAGCAGCAGGAGCGCTCGAGCGACTTGCCGTCCTTCTTGAGCGTGCGCCCGCCGACGGCGGCGGCTTCGGGGTGCTCGTCCGCGAACTTCGTCAGCTTCTCGATCGCGCGATCCAGCACCACCGTGTCCGGGTTGAGCAGCAGGACCCACCGCCCCCGGCTGTGCTGGTAGGCGACGTTGTTCGCGCGGCCGAAGCCGAGATTTTTGCCGGGCTCGACGAGGGTGACCCACGGGAACTCTGCCCGCACCATCTCGGCCGACCCGTCCTTGGACAGGTTGTCGACCACGATCGTCTCGTACCGCACGTCGCCGGCCTG
>DATHXE010000515.1:0-3425 GCA_035459845.1 Tepidisphaeraceae bacterium
CGATGGCCACCATGACGGTCACTTCCCAGTCGTCCAGGACGTTCTCGCCGGGGAAGAGCGGGTCTTCGAAGGCGGGGTCCTTCGGGTCGTCGCCGGTGCCGCCGGTCGGGTCATACCCGCCCCCGGGCACGGTCCGGGAGAACCCGCCGCCCGGGACGATGGGGGCGCGGCGGATGCCGGAATCGCTCCCGCCCGGCCCGCGGTTGAACGTCGACCCGGCTCCCCCCGCGTCGGACCCGGGCGCCGACGTGGCGGCGGCCTGCTCGGCGGCCTGTTTGGCGGCGAGTTTCGCCGCGTAGGCCGTGCGGAGCGCGGTCTTCCGATCGGGGTCGGCCTTGATTTGCCGGGCGGCGACGATCGCGGCCTGCCCGACGTAGTACGGCTTGCCCGCGGCCATCGCCTTCTGGGCCGTCAGGTCCGCCTTGAGGCGGGCGACGATCTTCTGCTCGATCGTGGTGCGGGACTCGTCCGAGAAGGCGATGAAGCGGAGGGTGAGGAGGTACCCGCGTGCCGCCGGCCCGGCGGCCGTGTCGTCGCTCGGGGCGGCGTCGCCGCCGTCCCTGCCGCCGCGCGTCACGCCCCCGCGGAAGCCCGGGCGGGCGCTGCCGTCGTCACCGGAGCCCCGGAAGACCGGGCCGGTCGCCCCGCCGGGCTGGAACGCGGCCGGCACCGGCGCCGCGGCCGGCCCCAGCGCTTTGAACTCCTCGGGCGTCAGCTTGATCACGTGGGAGATGTCGGCCTGGTACTGCGACGCGACCGACTCGATGTAGACCTGCTTGCGGTTCTTGCGAAGGGTGGGCTTGATCTTGTCCGGCGCCAGGCGGTTCTCGGCCGGGAGCAGGTTGGTCACGTCGATCCACAGGTCGGCCCAAAGGTCGCGGTAGCGGGCGAGCGAGGTCGTGTTGATCAGGCTGGTCTTGATCTTCATCGCCTCGTCGCCGGACTGCAGCTTGGCCCACTCGCGGTCCCGGGTCTCGCCGGTCTTGATCGCCTCATCGACGACGCGCTGCGCGTCCTTGGCGGCGGCCGACTCGAACTGGCTGTTGTGGTAGTAGTAATTCCCGAACATCACCCCCGCGCCCGCAACGAACAACGCGGCGGCGGCGGCGAACCACTTGGTCTTCTCCTGCCAGATCTTCGCCTTGCGAATCTCGGCCGGGAGCAGCGAAGACTCGATCTTCGCCTGGCCCATCGCCTGGACGGCCAGCCCGTACGCGCTTCCCATCGACGCGATGTTGTCCGAGAGCATGGCGGCGGCGCGGCCGTCGACCGGGGCGCCCGCCTTGAACGTGTCGAGCCGCTCGACCTCGATCTGCAGGTTTTGCTGCAAATACTTCTGGAGCGTCGGCAGGCGGAACGTGTTGCCCAGCGCGATGATCCGCTTGATCCGGCTGTCGCGGTGCACCGACGAGTAGAACCCGATCGACCGCTGAATCTCGGCGACCAGGTCCGCGAAGATCGGCCGCATCGCCTGGAAGATCTGCCGGGCGTACTTGCTGGTCTGGGCGTTGCGCTTGAGGTCTTCGGCCTTGGCGAAGTTGAGCTTGAACGCCTTGACCAGCGCCTCGGTGAAGTTGTTCCCGCCGATCGAGATCGACCGGAGCCAGACGGACTCCTTGTCGGCGATGATGAGGTCGGCGTTCTCGGCGCCCAGGTCCAGGATCATCGTCGCGCCGGACCGCAATCGATTGTCATAATGGGCCGCATTATACACGGCCAGCGGGTTCATCTGGACGACCTGGACGTTCATGGCCAGGTCGGTGAAGTACTTGATCTGGCTGTTCACCAGCTCTTTGCGCATGGCAAAGATGCCGACCTCGACGTCGGGCGAGTCGGGCTGCTCGAAGAGTTGGTAGGACCACTCGACGTCGTCGAGCGGGAAGGGGATCTGCTGGATCGCCTCGAACCGGACGATCTCGGGGATCTTGGACTTCTCGACGGGCGGGAGTTTGATGAACCGGGCGAAGGACGACTGCCCGGAGACGCCGATCGCGACGACCCCGCCCTTGGTCTCGTGGCGACTGGCGAAGTTGGCGAGGGCGGTCTGGATCAGCCCCTCGCGGTTGTCGCCGGAGTTGGAGAGCACCTGTTCGTGCTCGATGACCTCGACGTCGTCGATGCGGAGGGCGTCGCCCTCGCGGACGAGTTTGATCGCCTTGAGGGCGCGGTTACCGATGTCGATGCCCCAGGCGAAGCGCGGGTTGGCCATGGTGTGTCTCCTCGGTGCGGGCTGAAGCCTCTCGCGGCGGGAGCGGGCGAGGGCGAAGTTGTCGGCGGTGCGTGGACTCGGGCGGTCGCGGACGTGCGGGTCGGCGCGGGGCGTGCGACCGTCGGATCCGTCCGCGCGCCTGCCGTCCGTTCGTAAGCCTCTATGATGTAACGTCAAGCGGCGCGTTGATCAACCCCGACGGGGTCGGGTGAACAGGGGGCGCCGCACGTCGCGGGTCGCACTCAGTTAGACGCCGCGTGCCCGGCGCGGTTCGGTCGGGTAAGATCGGCGGTTTGCGGTTGGATGAAACAGGTCACGGGTGAACGCGGTGAAGACGTACTGGATTCAAACTCTCGGGTGCCGGGTCAACCATTATGAGGCCGAGCAGTTGGCCGCGCTCCTGCGGGGGCGGGGCTTGGCAGAGGCCGCGTCGGCCGGGGCGGCGGACTTGCGCATCGTGCACTCGTGTAGCGTGACGGTACAGGCGGCGAGCAAGAGCCGGCAGGCGGTCCGGCGATTGGCGAAGTTACCTGTAATCGGGTCGGAGGGAACCTCCTTCGCTGGGGATGAGTCAGCAGGCGGCGTCGGGTGCGCCGTGGCGGGCGATTGCGGCGCGCATTACGCACGCGGGGAGACCAGCCCCGACGGTGCGCGACACGCGCTGTTGGCGGAGGGTGAAGCGGCATCGACGCCAGGAAGCGACGCCGGAGGTCGGCGTGCCCGGGTGGTGGTGACCGGGTGCTGGGCGACGAGCGACACCGACGAGGCGCGGAACCTGGTGGGCGTGGACGCGGTGCTGGGCCACCATCAGGATGTCGCGGCGGACCTGGGTCGTCTCCTGACGCAGTGGGAGGCGGCGGACGGGAGGGAGTCGCGCCTCACAACGGGCCTGGGGATCGGACACGCGACGCGGGGGGAATCGGACTCGCGGGAGGGGGATGACGGAATGATGATCGGGCCGATCGGCCCGGCTCCGCGGGAGCCAATTCCTGCATACGTTAGTAAAGCATCGTCGTTGAATTTCGTCAACGGAAAATTAGAGGCTGATGAGAATTGCTTATTGCATAATACCTCGGGAAATCCGGCACGAACTGGCGGTGCGGTGGGGATGGTGCGCCTGCCGATGCTGGGCGAGCGCCAGGCCGCGCACCAGCGCGCGTTTCTGAAGGTGCAGGATGGGTGTGACGCGCACTGCACGTACTGCATCATCCCGCGA
>DATHXE010000516.1:0-7481 GCA_035459845.1 Tepidisphaeraceae bacterium
TTGGGCTTTTTGCGGTCGGGCGGGGCGGCCGGGTGGACGACGACGCCGCGCGAGTTGATGGTCGCGATGTCGTACTCGCCGAACTGCTTGGTCGGGAGCGACTCGGCCATCTCGCGGAGCGATTGGAGGTAGGCGCCGGTGTCCGATGACGCCCCGCCGTCGTCGTCGCCGCCCCCCACGTCCACGCGGATCCGGCCCTCGTCGCGGTAGGGCGGGGGGTCGATGGCGGTGCGCTCGTCCGGGTCGGCGTCGACGTCGACCAGGTCGTCTTCGGTCAGCACGTCGACGTCGCCGGCGTCGTCCTCGATGACCTCGGCGTCGGCGAGCTCCTCGATCTCCTCGAGCCCCGGCTCGTCGTCGGCGTCGACCAGGTCGTCCGCGTCGATCACGTCGACGTCGTCCGCCACCGCCGCCGGTTTGTTCGGGGCGCGCGGGGCGGGCCGCGCCGCGGCCGCTGCAGTCGGGATGACCAGCACGATCTTCGTCTGCCCGATCGACACGATGTCGCCGGGCAGGAGGCGCGTGAGCGTGCTGATCTGCCCGTTCACGCGCGTGCCGTTGGACGAGTTCAGGTCGCGCAGCCGCCACCCCTCGGGGGCGCGCTCGATGACGCAGTGGCGGCGGCTGGCGAGCGGGTCGGTGACGATGACGTTGTTTTCCGGGTGCCGGCCGAGGGTGACGACGGCGCGCGGTCCGATCGGGAAGGAGCGCCTCCCCTCGGGCGTGTGAATTTCCAGATACGGCTGCTGCGCGGACTCGGGCATCGTATTCCGATTGTCCGCGCGGGGGTGGGGGGAATCAAGAATGGGAGGGAGAGGCTCCGTCCGAGCCGTTCGGAATGGCCACAGAGCTCACAGAGGCACAGAGGGGGGGAGGAGGGAGGGGATGAGGGGGTGGGGGGATGAGGGGCGAACGTTTGAGTTATCGGAATCACGTGAATGAGCCCGGGAGCGGTCGGGAATGCGTGGCGATGGCCGCCGATAAAATCCGCCCGGCCGACGTCGCGCGGGGCGCGGGCGCGTGACGAAGTCGTTCGGAGTCGACTCCGCGCGGTTCTGAGTCGACTCGGCGCGGCTCGGAGTCGACCCCGCGCGGGTCGGAGTCGACTCGGCGCAGCTTCGCATGGACTCCGCGCGGCGCGGAGTCGACTCCGCGCGGCTTCGCACGGACGCCGCGCTACCTGCCGCGGGCGCGCCGTCCCCCCACCCCCCTACCCCTCCTCTCCTCATCCCCTCCTCTCCTCCTCTGTGCCTCTGTGAGCTCTGTGGCGATTTCTGACCCTCCCGATTTCCCAGCGGACCGCGCCACGCCGCGATATAACGGTGAGGCATGAGACCTCAGCGCATCATCCTGATCCGCCACGGCGAGTCGCAGGCGAACGTCGACCGCTCGCTGCACGGCCACACGCCCGACCACAAGATCGCCCTGACGCCGCGCGGGCACGAGCAGGCGGCGAGCGCGGGCCGAAAGCTGTGGGAAGAGTTGGTCCGCCCCGATTCGGACAGCCCGTTCTCCGGGTGCCGGCAGTTGGTGCAGTTCTACACGTCGCCGTACCTGCGCACGCGGCAGACGTTCCAGGGGATCCTGGCGGGCATGCGCGAGTGCCACCCGGAGCTCGACCAGCTGTACCGAAACTACGAGGACCCGCGCCTGCGCGAGCAGGAGTTCGGGAACTACCGCCCGCCGGGCGCGTACGACTCGATCCGCGACGAGCGCGACCAGTTCGGGACGTTCTTCTATCGAATCGAAGGTGGCGAGAGCGGGGCCGACGTGTACGACCGGCTGACCGGGGCGATGGACACGATGCACCGCGACTTCGCCAAGGCCGACTTCCCCGCCAACATGATCGTCGTCAGCCACGGCCTGACGATCCGGCTGTTCCTGATGCGGTGGTTCCACTGGACGGTGGAGGAGTTCGAAAAGCTCCGCAACCCGAAGAACTGCCAGTACTACGTTCTGGAAAAGATGCCGGGCGAGAAGTACGAGCTCAAGACGGAGATGCTCAAGTACACGGAGGCGGAGACGCACGCGTATTTGGCGAAGCAGGGCGAGGGGACGACGGTGGATTTGACGGCGGAGCGCGCGGGGGAGTAGCGCCCCTCCCTAGCCGCGGAGCGGCGTAAGAATAGAGCCCACGGCGCGAGCCGTGGGTGTGCCGCCATTTTGAAATCTTCCAAGAGCCCCGGAGGGGCGAAAGAGGGCTCGAATACGGCGCGTGATTCGAACGGGTCTTACGCCCCTCCGGGGCTGGGGGGTGGGGAAAGGGGCTTGGGTGGGGTCGCTCCGGACCCACGGCTTGCGCCGTGGGCAACAATCTTACGCCGCTCCGCGGCTAGGGCGGCTCGGACGGCGCCTCGACCTCCCTGATCCGTCACAACTGAAGAATGAGCCCTTCGTCCGGCCTGAGCGAGATCGTCGCGCTCGTCACCGCGTCGCTGGCCCGGTCGAGGTGCGTCGAGAGGAGGATTCGGCGGGCGGGGGCGCGGACGAGGGACGCGAGGTCGATCGTTCGCGGGGTTGACGAGAAGTTCAGGGCGACCATGAGGCGGCGGTTTTCGTCGAAGCGCACGAAGATCAGTACGTCGTCGTGGCACTCGAGCGGCTCGAACCGGCCGATGGACAGGGCCGGCTCGGCGCGGCGGAGGTCGATCAGCCTGCGGTACAGCGAGAGCATGGACCGCGGGTCCTCCCGCTGCGCCACCACGTTGACCCGCTCGTAATCGGCCGCGAGCGGCAGCCACGGCGTCACGCCCTCCGGAGCAAAGCCGCCGTTCGGCGAAGAATCCCACTGCATGGGCGTGCGCTCGGGGTCGCGGCCCAGGCCGATGCCGGGGACGTTCTTCTCGAACGGGTCCTGCACGCGGTCCGGCGGGATCGGCACGTTGGTCATGCCGATCTCTTCGCCGTAGTACATCGTGGGCGTGCCGCGGAGCGTGAGGAGGAGCATCGCGGCGACGCGCGCCTGGGCGGCGCCGATGCGGCTGGCGAGGCGCGCGTTGTCGTGGTTGCCCAGCACCCAGTTGGGCCAGCCGTACTCCGGTAACGACTCCTCGTATTGCTTCACCGCCGCGCAAACGGCGGCGGCGTTCCACGGCATCGTGATCAACTGGAAGTTGAACGGCATGTGCACGCCGGTCGGGCCGCCGTCGCCGTAGTAGGTGACGAGCTTGTGCACGGGCAGGTAGATCTCGCCGACCATCATGCGGGAGGGGTAGGCGTCGAGGACCTGGCGCATCTCGCGGATGATCGAGTGGATGTCGGGGTGGTCGGCCTCGTAGGTGGAGACGAGTTCGTGGTGAGGATTTTGGCCGGGCTGGTAGTGCGGGTTGCGGGGGTTGTCGCGGAACTGGTCGTCCTTGCCGATGTGCCAGATGACGTCGACGCGGAACCCGTCGACCCCGCGGTCCATCCAGAAGCGCAGCACATCGTGCATCGCGTGGCGGAGGACCGGGTTCCGCCAGTTCAGGTCCGGCTGCTTGTTGAGAAAGGCATGGTAGTAGTACTGGCCCGTGGCAGGGTCGAAGGTCCACGCGGGCCCGCCGAAGTTGGAGAGCCAGTTGTTGGGAGGCCCGCCGCCGGGCGCCGGGTCGCGCCAGATGTACCAGTCGCGCTTCGGGTTGTCGCACGAACTGCGCGACTCCTGGAACCACGCGTGCTGGTCCGCGGTGTGGTTGGGAACGAAGTCGAGGACGACGCGCAAGTCTCGTCGATGCGCCTCGGCGACCAGCCGGTCGAAGTCCGCCAGCGAGCCGAACAGTGGGTGGACGTCGCAGTAGTCCGACACGTCGTAGCCGAAGTCCGCCATCGGTGACGGGTAGATGGGCGACAGCCAGACGGCGTCGACGCCGAGCCACTTGAGGTAGTCGAGGCGCGAGATCACCCCGGTCAAATCGCCCACGCCGTCGCCGTTCGAGTCCAAGTACGATCGGGGATACACCTGATAAATGATGCCCTTTTGCCACCACTCGTGCACTTCGGCCATGGATGAGCTCCTTCCCGGGATGCGAAGAATGGGGGAGTGCAACTGTCGTGCCCGGCTAGGAGACGGCGTGCAAAACAGTTTGAGCGACGTTTCCCGCGTCCACAACGGGATGGGTCGCTGGTACTAACGTGCGGGGTTAATTAGAGTCCTAAGTAATGTCGGACGAGTGCGGACGCGGCCGTGCGTGTATCACTGAATTGGGCACATGTCGGGAGGGTTTGGAAAGATGACGACCGTGCCTGATCGAAAGAGCTTGGGAGCGGCGCCGCCCGTGGCGGAAAGCGTGACGGCGGGCGCGTTCCGCGGGCTCGTTCGCGTGCTCGGCCTGCTCCGACGGGTGATGGAGCCGTACTTCGCCCGGCACGGGATCAGCGGGGCGCAGTGGGGCATCTTGCGCGTGCTGCAGCGGGCGGAAGACGACGAGGGCGCGGCCGAGTTGCGGCTGGTGGACCTGAGCTCGCGCCTGTTGGTTCGCCCGCCCAGCGTGACGTCGGCGATCGGACGACTGGCTAAGATGGGACTGGTGACGCTCGCGCAATCGCGGAAGGACCAGCGCGTCAAGCTGGTCAGCCTGTCGGCGGCGGGCAGGAGATTAGTCAGACACGTCTTAACCGGGCACGCCGAGCAAATGGCTAAAGTGCTCGGGGGGTTGAGTCAGGCGGAACAGGCTACGCTGTCCGGACTGATGGCGCGGGTGTCGAGTCACATGGAAACGCTGGCGGACGCGGAGCCGCAGGCGGCGGGGATGCCCGAGGACGAGTGAGCGCGAGCGAAGGAACCGAGTCATGAACAAGTGGATCAAGCGAACGATCGTGGTGGGCTTGCTCGCCGCCGCCGGGTACGGGGGGTGGGCGTGGTACCGCTCGCGGAGCGATGACGGCGCGATCTCGTTCCGCACCGCGCCCGTCGCCAGCGACAAGATCCGCCAGACGATCGGGGCGACCGGAACGATCCAGCCCGAGGAGACGGTGGACGTCGGCGCGCAGGTGCGCGGGCAGGTGCTGGAATTCGGGAAGGACGTGAACGGGGCGACGGTCGACAACAACTCGCCCGTTAAGGAAGGACAGTTGCTGGCGCGGATCGACGATTTCCTGCCGGCGTCGCAGGTCGCCAGCGCCGAGGCGCAGCTCGCCCAGGCCAAGGCGGGCGTGACGCGCGCGGAGGCGGACCTGGAGCAGATGAAGGCCAAGCAATTCCAGGCGAAGAAGGAGTGGGACCGGGCGCAGAAGATCGGCCCGTCGGACGCGCTGTCGCAGCAGGAGTACGACCAGATCCAGTACACGTTTTTGGCGGCGGACGCGGCGGTGAAGGTCGGCGACGCGGCGGTGACACAGGCGAAGGCGGCCGTGCTGGGGGCGGAGTCGACGCTGAAGTCGGCCAAGCGCGACCTGGAATACTGCAGGATTTACGCCCCGGTGGACGGGACCGTGATCGCGCGCCGCGTGAACATCGGGCAGACGGTCGTGTCGCAGCTCAACGCGCCCAGCCTGTTCCTACTCGCGCGGGACCTGACCAAGCTGCAGATCTGGGCATCCGTTAACGAGGCCGACATCGGGAACATCCACGAGGGTCAGACGGCAACCTTTACGGTCGACGCGCACCCGGGGCGCGAATTCATCGGCACGGTGCGCAAAGTGCGGCTGTTCGCGCAGATGACCTCGAACGTCGTCACGTACCTGGCGGAGATCACCGTCGACAACACGGACGGAAAACTTCGGCCGTACCTGACCGCCAACGTCCAGTTCGTCGTCGCCGAGCGGGAGAAGGCGCTGGTGATTCCGAACGCGGCGCTGCGGTACTGGCCTTCGTCGCCGGATCTGGTCGTGCCCGAGGCGCGGGAATCGCTGGCGCAGCTCACCGCAGGCGGCCGGGGTGGCGCAGGAGGCGCGGGCGCCGGTGGGAGCGGCCGGCGAGAAGGTAAGCGACCGAAGGACGACGCCGGGGCCGCCACGCGGCCGGCGGCGACTCTGCTGAGCACACAGCCGACGGCGACGACCCAGCCGACCACGGCGCCAGCCGTCGAGCACGCGGGCCACCGCCGGGGCGTGCTCTGGCTGCAGGCGGCGGGCAACCTGGTGCGCCCGGTGAAAGTTCGCGTCGGAATCACCGACGGGACCAGCACCGAGGTGATCGCCGACGAGCTCAAGGCGACCGACACCGTCGTCGTCGGCGAATCCAAGGCCGGCGCCCAGGCGGCCGAAGACGCGCGCAACCCGTTCCTCCCCCAATTCGGTGGCGGTCGTGGGAGTCGCAGCGGTGGTGGTGGCGGTGGCAGCGGCGGCGGTTCCCGCGGCGCCCGGTGAACCTTCACACGCCTACCCGGCGATGGCACTTCAGTGCCACTGTGAACGAGGAACGAGCGAGACCAACCCATGCCCGAGCTCATCCGCCTCGACAACCTCACCAAAACCTACCACGTCGGCGAGATCGACGTGCCCGTGCTGAAGGGCGTCTCCCTCTCCATCGCGCGCGGCGAGTTCGTCGCCCTCACCGGCGCATCGGGCTCGGGAAAGTCGACGCTCATGAACATCCTCGGGTGCCTGGACCGCCCGACCTCCGGGCAGTACCGGCTCGACGGGCAGGAGGTCTCCGACATCTCCAACGACGACCGGGCGATGGTGCGGAACCGGAAAATCGGTTTCGTGTTCCAGTCGTTCAACCTGCTGCCGCGGACGCGCGCGATCGACCAGGTGATGATGCCATTGACCTACACGGCCGCGCATTTGTCCGGCGTCGAGGCCCGGGCGCGGGCGGAGGAATTGCTCACGCGCGTCGGCTTGGGCGACCGGATGGACCACGAACCGAGTCAGCTGTCGGGTGGGCAGCAGCAGCGCGTGGCGATCGCGCGGTCGCTGATCAACCGCCCCCCCCTGCTGTTCGCCGACGAGCCGACCGGCAACCTCGACTCCAAGACGAGCAAGGAAATCCTGCAGATGTTCCGCCAGCTCAACGAGGCCGAGGGGATCACCATCATCCTCGTCACCCACGACCCGAACGTCGCCGGCACGGCCGGCCGGAACATCCGCATGGCCGACGGCCTCATCGAGTCCGGCGCCTTCAACGACCAGCCCGGGAGCGTCCCCGCCCCGCCGGCCCGGGAGGCGTACACGCTCGCGCCCGGCAAACGGCGCTAACAATACCGGCTACCGGGTACTGACTACTGGCTACTCCCATGATCGCCCTCGTCAAAACTTCGCAGACCGCGCTCAAGGCGCTGCGGCGGAACGTCACGCGCTCGGCGCTCACGTGCGTCGGGATCATCATCGGCATCGCCGCCGTCATCGCGATGATGGAGATCGGAAACGGCATCGCGGCCCTGAACGAGAAGGCCGTCGGCAGCCTCGGGGCGAACGTCCTGATCATCCAGTCCGGCAACTCGTCGAGCGGGGGCATCAGTTACGGGGCCGGGAGCTCCGTCAGCCTGACGTCCGAGGACTGCGACGCGATCCTCCGCGACGCGACGGCCCTCCGCGCCGCCGCCCCCACCGTGCAGAGCCGC
>DATHXE010000517.1:0-1865 GCA_035459845.1 Tepidisphaeraceae bacterium
GGATGAAGGAGGAAGGATGAAGGATGAGGGCAGCGCCGTCCGCCCCACCCACGTCCTCTTCAATGGTGGAGTGTTCAAAGCTCCCGCATTGCGCGACCGCCTGCTCGAAGTCCTCTCCTCCTGGTTCGCCAAGAAGGAATCGCCCACCGTCCTCGGCGCCGCCGAAGACCTCGACTTCGCCGTCGCCCGTGGGGCCGCCTACTACGCCGCCGCCAAGACCGGCCGCGGCGTCCGCATCCGCGGCGGCGCCGCCCGCGCCTACTACGTCGGCATCGAGACCGCCGGCCTCGCCATCCCCGGCGCGCCGCGCCCCCTCCGCGCCCTCTGCGTCGTCCCCCAGGGCATGGAGGAGGGCAGCCAGACCGACGTCCCGTCCGGCGACATCGGCCTGGTCGTCGGCGAGCCCGCCACCTTCCGCTTCTTCTCCTCCGCCACCCGCCGAACCGACAAGCCCGGCGACCTCATCGAACAGTGGAAGGACGACGAGATCCAGGAAACCGACTCCCTCGAGGCCAACCTCCCCAGCGCCGAAAACGCCGAAGAGGGCTACGTCCCCGTCCGCTTCCAATCCAAATTGACAGAACTCGGCGTGTTCGAACTCTGGTGCCTGTCCCAAGCCGCCGAGCAACGCTGGAAGCTCGAATTCAGTGTCCGTGAGCAAGGTTGATCGTGCATGGGCACGCCCTGCAAGGGCTTACCCGTGTCCGTCGCGCCGTCGCGCGAAGTCACGACATAAGAACATGACCTCTCTTCATGTTTCATGTCTTCATGTTTCACGTTCCCGCGCTGAGTCCTCCGCATTGAACCCCCTCCAGTAGGAACTCCATGTCCAACGCCCCCTCCCCCGCCCTCCTCTTCCAAACCGTCAACGCCTACCAGCGCACCGCCGCCATCCGGGCCGCCGTCGAGCTCGACGTGTTCACCGCCATCGCCGAGGGCAAGCGCACCCCTGCCGACATCGCCGCGCGCACCAGCGCCGCCGAGCGCGGCGTCCGCATTCTCTGCGACTCGCTCGTCATCTTCGGCTTCCTCACCAAGGATGCCGCCGGCTACGCCCTCACCCAGGACTCTGCCGTCTTCCTCGACAAGCGCTCGCCGGCGTACGCGGGCGGCGTGATCGGCTTCCTCCTCACCCCTTCACTCACTGGCGCGTTCGAGCACCTCACCGATGCCGTCCGCACCGGCCGCACCGCCCTCCCGCCCGGCGGCACCGTCGCCCCCGACCACCCCGTCTGGGTCGAGTTCGCCCGCAGCATGGCCGGCCTCATGGCCATGCCGGCGCAGATCCTCGCCCAACTCGTCGACGGCGGCGCGAAGAAGCCCCTGAAGATCCTCGACGTCGCCGGCGGTCACGGCCTCTTCGGCGTCGCCCTCGCCAAACTCCACCCCCAGTCCACCGTCACCTGCCTCGACTGGCCCAACGTCCTCGCCGTCGCGCAAGACAACGCCACCGCCGCCAACCTCGGCAACCGCTTCCGCCAACTTCCCGGCTCCGCCTTCGACGTCGAATGGGGCGCCGGCTACGACGTCGTCCTCCTCACCAACTTCCTCCACCACTTCGACGAGCCCGGCTGCGTCACCCTCCTCCAGCGCGCCAAGGCCGCCCTCGCCCCCGCCGGCCGGGCCGTCGCCCTGGAGTTCATCCCCGACGCCGACCGCACCACCCCGCCCGACAGCGCCGCCTTCGCCCTCATCATGCTCGCCTCCACCCCGTCCGGCGACGCCTACACGTTCGCCGAACTCCACCGCATGTACACCGCCGCCGGCTTCGCGAAATGCGACCTGCACGAGCTCCCGCCGACGTTCCAACGCGTCGTGATCGGCGCCTGAGTGGCATCTCTCCGCGAGGGGGCGCCCCACCTGTC
>DATHXE010000518.1:0-7938 GCA_035459845.1 Tepidisphaeraceae bacterium
GCCGGTTGGCGCCGGAGCCTTGGCCTTCGGGGGGGCGACGGGCGTTGGCGGTGGAGGTGTGGAGATGTCGTCGTGGGCGTGGGCGTCGACACCGGACCCGGCCGGATGGTCTTCCACGTGGAACCCGCCCGCGAGTGCGGCGAGCGCGTCGGCCGCGTCGTTCTTTCTCTTCTCTTCCGACATTCCGCACCTCGACTCCGCACACCCCGATTTCGATCCAAATGGTCGCGACGTACGGTTGAGACCGCGGTGCGAAGCCGCAAGCGGCGCGCTCGCGCGACGATGCCGTGCGAATATACTCTAAGGCATGTCCGTCCCAAAGCCTGGCGCGACGACCGTGGCACATCGCCCGCCCGCGATGGCGGGGATGTTCTACCCGGACGACCCGGCGGCGTGCCGGGCGATGGCGCGGGCGTACGTTGAGGAGGCCGGGCCCGCGCCGGCGGGGCGGTGGGTCGGGGGGATCGTGCCGCACGCGGGGTGGGTCTGCTCGGGGGCGATCGCGGGGCAGACGATCGCGGCGATCGCACGCGGCGGGGCGCGGCCGACGCCGGACGTGATCGTCGTGTTCGGCGCGGTGCATTCGCCGGCGCCGATCGACGCGGCGGCGCTGGATACGTTTGGCGTGTGGGATTTGCCGTCGGGCGAGATGCGGGTGCACGAAGAGTTACGGCAGGCACTGGCGCAGTCGGACCTGTTCCGGTTCGATGACCGATTTCACGAGCGCGAGCACGCGGTGGAAGTGGAGGCGCCGCTGGTGCAGGTGGCGTGGCCGGGGGCGACGATCTTGCCGGTGGAGGTGCCGCTGATCGAGCGGGCGGTGGAAATCGGGCGGGAGACGGCGCGGGTGGTGCGGGCGGCGGAACTGAGCGCGGTGTACCTGGCGAGTTCGGACATGACGCACTACGGGCCGGCGTACGGGTTCGCGCCGGCGGGGGTGGGGCCGGCGGGGCTGGAGTGGGCGAAGGCGAACGACCGGCGGCTGCTGGAACTGGTCTGCCGGCTGGAGACGGGTCGGGTGGTGGAGGAGGTCACGGGTCATATGAACGCGTGCGGGGGCGGGGCGATCGCGGCGATGATGGCGGCGTGCGCGAGCGAGGGGGCGGCGGCGGGGGTAGTGCTGAATCACGCGAACTCGTGCGAGACGCTGGCGCGGACGCACCCGCAAGCCCCTACGAATGCCGTGGGGTATGCGGCGCTGGTATTGGGATGAAGAGTGTTTCGGCGGGGAACTCGGTCACTGAAGTGACCAAGCCTCGTGCCGGTGATGCGTCAGGGCAACACCACGGGCGTTGGTGGGGATTGCGATGCGTGCAATGTCGTCCGGTAAACACTGAAGGGTCGGGAGGACATCGGATATCGGACTCGGGGCTCGGGTATCGCGTGACGAGCGGCATCGGCGGTGTTGCCGGCGGTCACCACGGGGGCGGCGGCGCGTTGCCGGCACGCTACATCCGGCACGACCGATACGGGCGGAGGGGCGGGGCGCGAAATCGTCGCGTGCGACCGATAATTCGCGGAAATCCGAACTAGGCCCGCGGTTTGGGGGCAGATACGATGTGGGCTTCCGATAACTCGCGGCGCGGCGGCCGCGCGGACGACGGATCGCCCTTCTCCCACGGACGTGGAACGGCATTTGTATTGGATCGGGCAGACCTGCTCTCCCCGGCCGCACGCGGCGGCGGGGACGGCGGGCGACACTCGCGGAGGCGGCCCGATGGGAGCGATTGACATGAACGAGCAACAGTTCCAGACGAAGCTCGCGGAGTTGATGGAGGAGATCTCCACGCTCCCGGTGACGGAGCGGCGGAAGCTCGAGCAGATCGCGGACGAGTCGCGGGCCCGGCACGACCGGCTGGTGAAGACGGTGTCGTCGCTGCAGGAGTCGCTGGACTACCTGCGGCTGTCGATCAAGTACATGATGTTCGACCTCGAGGCGACGCGGCGCGAGAACGGGTACCTGCGGAAGATGCTCGAGGAGACGAGCGAGGGGAACGAGTAGGGGCGGTCGGCATGCTCACTGAAGTGAGCACACCGCGCCCCCCTGTGGGTGGGTGATCGACGTGTTAAGAAAACGTGCCCCGGGGCGCTCGCCAGGACGCCCTTGGGTGAGAAATGAAGAAGGCAGGCGCCGGGCGCGGCGCCTGCCTTCTTCGTTTCACGTTGACCGTGCGCGTCGTGCGAGGAACGGTCTCGATGCCGGTTGCGCGTTCGGGTCACTCTTTTTCGCGTTCGGTGCAGATGATGCAGACGGTGGCGGGTTTGACCTTGGCGGCGATCTCCTCGGTGGACATGCCGGCGGGGACGGCGGGGGCTTCGGCGGCCGCGAGCTTGACGCTGTTCTTCTCGAGGAACTTGCGGACGCGGCCGGCGGAGATGGCCATGCCGTAGCTGTCCTCGAACTGGCTGTTGGCGGACTTCATGGTGACGACGCCGATGACGTTGCCGAACTTGTCGACGAGGGGGCCGCCGGAGTTGCCGGGGTTGACCTTGGCGTCGATGACGACGTCGGCGCCCTCGTTGTCGGCGCGGCCCGAGGAGACGATGCCGCGCGTGATCTTGATGGCGGCGCCGAGGCGGTCGATCAGCGGGAACCCGAGGACGGTGCACTCGGCGCCGTCGTTGGGCTGGTCGGCCTTGGCGAGGCGGACGACGGGGAGCTTGGACTTGACGGTCTTGAGCTTGACGAGCGCGAGGTCCTGGTCGTCGTCGATGACGACGATCTCGGCCGACTTGGGGCGCTCGCCGTTGATCGAGACGACGATCGTCTTGGCGCCCTTGACGACGTGGCGGTTGGTGACGATCAGGCCGTCCTCCTGGATGATGAAGCCGGTGCCGCTGGAGACGGCGTAGCGGCTGCTTTCCTCTTCGGCGGACTGTTTTTCGGCGCCGGGGCGCAGGCCGACGATCGTGACCATGCCGCTGGGGCCGGAGATGTTGTACTTGGAGGCGAGGAGCTGGGCGGCCTCGACGGAGGGGCGGAGCTTGGGGGTGTTGCGGGCGACGTCGGGGATGGAGGCCAGGCCGTTGACGAGGTTCTGGACGAGGGGGGCGGAGTCGCCGAGCTCGGCGGCCTTCTGGAGGTAGCCGATCGACTCTACGTGGTGGCGCATGCGCATGTGGGCGACGCCGATGTTGTTGAGGGTCTCGGCGCTCTTGGGGTTGAGGCGGAGGGCGGCGTCGAGGTAGCGGAGGGCGACGTCGTTCTTGTCGGCGAGGATGTTCAGGTACCCCATGGCGAAGTTGGTGCGGAACGAGTTGGGGTAGAGGCGGAGCGACTCCTCCATCTTGCGCATGGCCTGGAGGGTCTGGTTGGCGTGCATCATCTCCCACCCCTCGCGGGTGAGCTTGGTGGCCTTTTCGAGGAGCTTCTTGCGCTCCTCGCCGGCGACCCACTTGCCGTTGATCTTTTCGGCGCCGTCGGTGGCCATCTTCTGCCAGGCGTCGAGCTCCTTCTGGGCGGCGGCCAGGTCGGGGGAGGTCGGGTTTTCGTCGACGAACTTCTGCCAGAGGGTGACGGCGGCGAGCGGGGCAGTGACGGCGTCGGCCTTGCGCTTGGTGACCTGGAAGTTGGCGCCGCCGCCGGCGACCGGGGCGGCAGCGGGCGCGCCGGCGCCGGGCTTGGCGGTGGTGGCGGGGGCGGCCTTGGGGGGCTCGCCGGTGCCGCCGACGCGGACGCCGTTGCGGGTGATGGAAGAGACTTCGGCGGCGGGGACGGTTCGGGTGGAGCCGTCCTTGCCCTTGATCCAGTATTTGTCGCCCTGCGGGATGGCGGATCCGTCGATCGTCGTGCCGTCGCTGAGGACGATGGTGTCCGAACGCCCGGCCGGCGCGAAGGACAAGCCTGCCGCGATTACCGCCACTGCCGCCGCCTTGATCCATGTCGACATGTGCTGACCCTTCCCGCTGTAATCCCCCCGGTGTGGACCCCTTGGAAATGTGTGGGGGCATGATACCGACGGGAGCGCTACCGTCGCTACAATTAAGTCTGTGGAAGACAGCAGAACCCACGGAGCAAGCTCGGTGGGCTTTTGGGCGGAAACGGAGGGGATTGGGGGGCTTGCGGAGGGGGTCGTAAAGGCCTATACTGCCGGACTTTCCTCCACTCTGGGGGATACTGTTTCCACGTGTTGGCGCGGTCTGCCGGGGACGGCGGTCGCGCCTTAAGTGTCAGTAAAGGAACGAGATGCCGACGATCAACCAGCTCATCAAGAAGCCGCGCCGCCCCCTGGCGCGGATCAACAAGGTCAAGGACCTCGAGGCCAGCCCGCAAAAGCGCGGCGTGTGCCTCCAGGTCAAGACCATGACCCCCAAGAAGCCCAACTCGGCCCTGCGGAAGATCGCCCGCGTGCGCCTGAGCAACGGCAAGGAAGTCACGGCCTACATCCCCGGCGAAGAGCACAACCTGCAGGAGCACTCGATCGTGCTCGTGCGCGGCGGCCGCGTGCGCGACCTCCCGGGCGTGCGGTACCACATCGTCCGCGGGACGCTCGACGCGCTCGGCGTCGACGGGCGGAAGCGCAGCCGGTCGAAGTACGGCGCGAAGAAGCCGAAGTGATGTGGGAAGTAGCCAGTAGACAGTAGTCAGTATCCAGTAGATGTCACAACTCGGAGTATCGGTCGCCGTGGCGCGGCCGAGAAGAGTTCGGGCCACCGGTTTGGGTGGTCCTCACCGAAAGGTTCAGGTAAACGAAGATGGCGTATAAGAAGTTCACGGCGAGCGAGAAGATCCTCAAGCCGGACCCGCGGTACAACTCGAAGCTGCTCAGCAAGTTCATCAACTGCCTGATGTGGGACGGGAAGAAGTCGGTGGCGCAGCGGATCATGTACGACGCGCTGGACATCATCAAGAACAAGCTGGCGGACGTCCCGCCGCTCGAGGTGTTCGAGACGGCGCTGAACAACGTCAAGCCGTTTGTCGAGGTGCGGAGCCGGCGCGTGGGCGGGGCGAACTACCAGGTGCCGATGCAGGTGAACCGCAAGCGTCAGCAGTCGCTGGCGTTCCGGTGGATCCTGAGCGCGTGCCGGGACCAGGGCGGGCGGCCGATGTCGCAGCGGCTGGCGGACGAGCTGATGGCGGCGTTCAAGAAGGAGGGCAAGGCCATGAACACCCGCGAGCAGACGCACCGGATGGCGGACTCGAACAAGGCGTTCGCGCACTTCGCGTGGTAAGCGTCGGTATCGAAGATTAACGATCGTGGAAACAGCGAGAGCCCGCGGGACGATGAGTCCTGCGGGTTTCTTGTTTGGTGAAGGAGAGATGGGGAGGTGAGGCGATGGGGGGTGGGGGGAGGAGGAGGCGGGTGGTACCATCGAAAAACCCACGGGCGCGAGCGCGCCCGTGGGTTGCGGATGGGATGAATATCGTGACGGGCGCGCGGTGTCGCGCGCCCGTGTCGGGCTTAGCGCTTGCGGGCCTTGTTGAGGCGCAGGCTGGCGGCGCTGAGCTTGGAGAGCAGGCCCGAGTAGCCGGAGGCGACGCGGGGGATGGAGGTGCGGCGCACCGAGGTGCGCTTGCGGGTACGGGGCATAAGGCGAACTCCTTTCGTAGAAACGACCGGGGGTAAAGGTAAGCGGTTTGTGCGGTTTGTGCAGGAAAAACCGGGATTTCGCGACAGTCCGATAAGAGTGGGGATGGGGAGGTGAGGGGAGGGGGAGATGGGGGGTGAGCGGGCGCGCCGCGCGGGGTGTTCGCACGCCCCTTGTCGGGCTGGCGCGATCGGGTAGAACCGGCCCGTCAGGCTCGGGGCGTGCCGGGCGTTTGTTGGGTGTGCGCGTGAGAGAGGATTGCGATGCTGGACCCGAAGCTCGTTCGAGAGAATCCGCAGGCCGTGAAGGACGCCGCCCGGGTGAAGCGGGTGGGGTCGGCGGAGCTGGTCGAGCAGTGGCTCGCGGCGGACGAGCGGCGGCGCGGGGCGCAGGGGCGCGCGGATACCGTGCGGGCCGAGCAGGGGGGGCTCGGGAAGTACGTGGGGCGTCTGAAGAACCCGAAGACGGCGGCGCAGGCGGTGGAGGAGCTCAAGACGGCGGTGCCGGCGGCGGGTGGGGCGATCGCCGAGCGCGTGGCGGGCGGAAAGGCCGAGGCCGAGGCGGCGGCGGAATGGGTGCTCGCCGAGTCGGGGCGACTGAAGGAGCAGTACGAGGGGGAGCTCGCGGTGCAGGCGGAGGCCGAGCGGGTCGCGCAGGAGATCATGCTGCAATTGCCGGCGATCCCGGACCCGGCGTGGCCGGTGGGAAGGGACGCGGAGGAGAACGTGGTCGTGCGGACGTGGGCGGATCCCGCGCGGCCGGCGGTGAAGATCGAGGGCGGGCGTAAGGACCACGTTGCGCTCGGGAAAGACCTGCGGATCCTGGATTTCGAGCGGGGCGTGAAGCTGGCGGGGTCGCGGAGCTATGTCGTGCGCGGGGCGGGGGCGCTGCTGTACAACGCGGTGCTGCGGTTCGCGCAGGACGTGCTGGTCAAGCGCGGGTACGAGATGTTCGTCGTGCCGGTGCTGGTGACCGAGCAGTGCATGGTCGGGACGGGGTACTTCCCGGCCGGCAAGGAGCAGGCGTACGTCACGCAGGACAACGGGGTGCTCGTGGGCACGAGCGAGGTGCCGCTGGCGAGCTTCCACGGCGGGGAGATTCTGGACGAGGGGGAGATGCCGAAGAGGTTCGCGGCGCTGTCGACGTGTTTTCGGCGCGAGGCCGGGGCGGCGGGCAAGGACACGGCCGGGCTGTACCGCGTGCACCAGTTCGACAAGGTCGAGCAGGTGATCGTGCACAAGGCGGACGAGGCCGAGCACGTCGCGCTGCACGAGGAGATCATCAGGAACGCCGAGGACATTTTGCAGGCGCTCAAGCTGCCGTACCGGGTCGTGCAGAACTGCACGGGCGACATGGGGCAGGGAAAGTGGCGGATGTACGACATCGAAACGTGGATGCCGTCGCGGAACGGGTACGGGGAGACGCACAGCGGTTCCGCGCTGAAGGACTTTCAGGCTCGGCGGCTGAATTTGCGATATAAAACGAAAGTCGAGACCGGCAAGAGTGAGACGAAGTTCTGCTATACGCTGAACAACACGGCGATCGCGTGCCCGCGGGTGCTGATCGCGATTCTGGAGCAGTATCAGGACGGGCAGGGGGGGGTGGAGGTGCCGGAGGTGTTGCGGGGGTATATGGGGGGGGTGGAGCGAATTTCGTAGGGTGGGCATTGCCCACCGAGTGAGCCGAGGAGCGCCGATGGTCGGGCAGATCCTAACGAGCAGCGATCCCGCGCATACGTACCTCCGCTCGAGCTTCTTCGAGAAGCTCGTCGAGCACGTGTTCATCTCCGAAGTGCTGCAGGAGGCGTGGTACCGGTTCGGCGAGGTCGTTGAGGTGCTGCGGTCGGAGGTGGACAGTTCGGGATTTGACGTGGTCTTTGAGTGCAACGGCGTCGTTCGCCACGTACAACTCAAGACGTCGCGGCCGGGGGCGAAGGCGGCATCGCAGAAGGTAAACGTGGCACTCGCGGCAAAGCCGAGCGGGTGCGTGGTGTGGATGATGCGCGAGGAGCCGAAGGGCGCGTGTCGGATGACGTTGAGCTTTCGGTTTTACGGTGGGGCGGTGGGGGAGGGTCTGCCGGCGCTCGGCGGGTTCAAGGTGGCAAAGCACGCGAAGGGCAATGCGCAGGGGAAGAAGTCGGAGCGGCCGAACGTGAGGGTGGTGCCGAAGAGTGCGTTCCGACGGGTCGAGACGACGGCGGAATTGGTGGCGTTGCTGTTCGGGTTTTCGGGGGCGGGGTGAGCGGAACTGCGGGCGCGGTCTTTCGCCCCTCCGGGGCTTTTCGCGAATATCGTGGCGAAACCCCGGGCTTACGCCCGGGGCTACTTTCTGTCGTCCCTCCGGGACTGTACCCTATCCGCGGATCGCGCCGGTCGATGTCCGTCTCGCGACAAGTCGCTGGGCTCCCTC
>DATHXE010000519.1:0-5836 GCA_035459845.1 Tepidisphaeraceae bacterium
GTTCCCACAGCGGATGATGCCGCACGCGCGGCACGTCTGACAAGTAGAAATCGCGCGGCCGAACACAGGATTCCCGTTTAGCCGCGACCCGGAGGGCAAGCAACAGCGCCGCCCGCAGGGGAGCACGTCGGATCCCGGAAGGCGCACGTCTAGCAATCTTTACATCTCGCAAACCCCCACTACACTACCCGCCCCATGCGAACCACCCTCCTCGCGCTGGCGGCCCTCACCCTCTGCATGCTCACCCCCAACACCCAAGCGGCCGACGCCCCCACCAAGGGCAAGACCCTCTACCACCTCGTCTTCTTCAAGTTCAAGCCCGACGCGCCCAAGGAGCGCATCGACGCGGTCGGCAAGGCCATCCTCGAGCTCAAAGGCAAGATTCCCTCGATCCAATCCGTCTCATGGGGCACCAACGTCAGCCCCGAGAAGAAGGACAAGGGCTACACGCACGCGATCGTCATGACCTTCAAGGACGAGAAGGGCCGCGACGAGTACCTCCCCCACCCCGACCACAAGGCCTTCGGCGGCACGCTCAAGGGAATCATCGACGACGTCCTGGTCTTCGACGTGTGGAGCGAATGACCCCGCCTAGCCGATAGATCTCGCACACCCGACCGCCCCCCTCTCCCACACGCGCCGATTCGACACCAGGCGCGCGTCCCCCACCAGTTCGCGTGTGGGAGAGGCGGGGCGTTTTTTTGCAACGATCGAAGACCCACCGACCGTCATCCTGAGGTACTCCGAAGGATCCAGCTTCGAACGTCGAGGACGTTTCTCAAAGTCGGAGCCGGCTCGAAGTACCAGCAAGACCCTTCGGAGTACCTCAGGATGACGGCGCGCGCCCCCGCCGAACGTGACGGCCACTGAAAACGACGACGCCCGCGGATCGCGCCGCGGGCGTCGACTGCTTTCATGTCCCGACGTTACGTCCTACGCCACGTGCTGCCCGCAGCACTTCTTGTACTTCTTCCCGCTCCCGCACGGGCACGGGTCGTTCCGACCGACCTTCGGGCCGGTGTTGACGATCTGGCGGACCTTCACCGCCTGGTCGCCGTCGCCGCCCTGGGGCTGGCCGGCCGCCGCCTCCTGTGGGATCTCCGGTGACAGCTCCGCCGCCGTCCGCTGGACGTTCTCGGTCACGCCGTACCCGCCCGCGTCCTCGTGCACGGCCGCGGTCTCGCGGTACGCGCTCTTGGCCTCGGCCTGGCCGACGACGCGCGCCTTGAAGATCAGGTCCGTCACCTTGTCGCGCACGCCCTGGATCATCTGCTCGAAGTACCGGTAGCCCTCCTTCTTGTAGATGATCCGCGGGTCGCGCTCAGCGAAGCTCATGAGGCCGACACCGCTCCGCAGCATGTCCATCGCGTACAGGTGGTCCTTCCACGACTGGTCGAGGATGTTGATCAGCACGAACTGCTCGAGGTCGGTCAGCTCGCGCCGGAGGAACCGCCGTGCGGCCCGCCGGAGTTCTTCGCGCGGGTCGAGGACGTCGGTGTCGTCGTCACCGTTCCGCCCGACCGCGCCGGCGACCGCCGGCGTCAGTTCCTTCGCCGTCAGCCGCGCGCCCCACCGCTCGTTCGCCGCCTTCGCCAGCGCCGCCGGGTCGCTCCCGACCGCCTTCGTCAGCTTGTCGACCTCGGCCTCCACGGCCGCGCCGTCCATCGCCTTCTCCTGCAGGCCGATCAGCTGGTCGCGCAGCTGCCGCACCGACTTGCTCCGGATCTCGTCCAGCGTCAGCTCGACTCCGTACTTGGCCAGGATCCAGCTCTTCATGAAGTCGGCGGCGTACGGGTTGTCGGTCGACCCGTCCTCCCCGCCGAACGCGAACGTCATCTGGTGGTCGATCGGGTACTCGATCTCGCGCCGCGCGTACGCCGCCCGCGCCTTCGCCTCGATCATCCCCTCGATCGCGCCCGGGTCGCGCCGCGTCCGGCCGTCCTCCAGCACGAACTCCTTCGGGTCCAGTTCGATCCCGAACTTGTCCCGCGCCCACTCGGCCAGCTGGCCCTCGGCGTACAGCGGCTCGAGGTACCGCTCGATCCCGGCGACGTCCTTCTTGTCGATCTGCTCGATCGCGCCCTCGCGCAGCCGCTCTTCCACGTCCTCCCGGCTCATCCGCTTGACCTGGCTCGCCGGCAGGTTCACGTGGAACCGGCTCATCGCCCACGACGACAGCCCCTTCGCGTCCCACTGCTCGTTGGGCGTCTCCGAGTCCTCGTCGGCCGTGTCCTCGATGAACTCCTCGATCGTCGCCGTGATCGTCGTCTGGGCCTCGTTCTTCGCCTGGTCCTTGATGTACGGCTCGAGCGCCTGCAGCTCGTGCATGCCGCCCAGGTCGCGCGCCTCGAGGTTCACCTCGAAGTTCGTCTTGGCCCACTCGGCGATCACGGTCGCCACGTAGTCCTTCGTGATGTACTTGTCCACCGCGTCGCGCGTCGCGTCGCCGATCATGTCCCAGATGACCGCGTCGATGTCCCGGCCCTCCAGCACGCGCTGCCGCAGGCCGTAGAACGTCGTCCGCTGGTAGTCCATGACCTCGTCGTAATCCAGCAGCTGCTTCCGCGAGAGGAAGTTCCGCTCCTCGACCTTCTTCTGGGCGCGGATGATGCCCTTGGTGATCCGCTTGTCCTCGATCGCCATCCCCTCTTCCATGCCCAGCCACCCGAGCACGCGGATGACCCACTCGCCCGCGAACATCTTCATCAGATCGTCCTGCAGCGACACGTAGAACCGGCTCGACCCCGGGTCGCCCTGCCGGCCCGACCGCCCGCGCAGCTGGTTGTCGATCCGCCGGCTCGTGTGCCGCTCGGTCCCGATCACGTGCAGCCCGCCGACCGACTTCGTGTCCGGCTTGAGCTGGAACGCCGCGAAGCTCGGGTGCGTCGCGTCGACCTCGGTCACCTTGCCGGTCCCGCGCTGGGTCAGCTTGTACTTCCACCCGCCCTCGACCGCCGCGTCCTCCGTCGCCTCCACGTCCCACTGCGTCTCGGGGGCCAGCTTGATGTCCGTCCCGCGGCCGGCCATGTTCGTCGCAATCGTCACGTTCCCGACGCGCTCGCCGTGCGGGTTCAGGTCCGTGTGGCCCGCCTGCGCCACGATCTGCGCCTCGCGCTCGTGGTGCTTGGCGTTCAGCACCTCGTGCTTCACCCCGTACTTGCGCTTGAGCAGCGTCGACACCATCTCGCTCCGCTCCACGCTGGTCGTCCCGACCAGCACCGGCCGCCCGGCCTCCGACACCGTCTTGATCTCCTCCAGGATCGCCTCCCACTTCTCCCGGTCGCTCCGGTAGATCCGGTCCTCCCGGTCGTCGCGGATGACGGGCCGGTTCGTCGGGATCGTCACCACCTCCAGCCGGTAGATCTTGGCGAACTCCTCCGCCTCGGTCATCGCCGTCCCGGTCATCCCGGACAGCGCCTTGTACAGCTTGAAGAAGTTCTGCAGCGTGATCGTCGCCAGCGTCTGCGTCTCCTGCTTGATCGGCACCTTTTCCTTCGCCTCGCACGACTGGTGCAGGCCGTCCGACCACTGCCGCCCTTCCATCTTGCGCCCGGTGTACTCGTCGACGATGATGATCTCCATCTCGCCCGTGCGCTGCCCCCGCTCGACCACGTAATCGCGGTCCTTCTCGTACACCACGTGCGCCCGCATGGCCTGCTCCATCAGGTGCGGCCACTCCATGTTGTTACCGACGTAGAAGCTCCCGACCCCCGCGAAATCCTGGGCGGCCGAGATGCCCTCGTGCGTCAGGTGCACGCTCTTCCGGTCCAGCTCGACCTCGTAGTACTGCGTCAACTGCTTCTTCTTCGCCTCCAGCTCGTCCAGCTCGCGCTGGGCCACCTCCTGCCGCGCCCGGGCCTCGTCCATCTTGGCCTTGTCCCCCTTGAACTTGTCCATGTCCCCTTCGGCGGCCTTGGCCGCACGCTTCGCCGCGTCGATCTTCTTCGCGTTCTCGTCCCACGGCTTGTTCAGCTCGATCACCTTCCGCGCCACCGCGTCCGCCGCCCGGTACTTCGGGGCGTCGTCGTGCGCGGCGCCGCTGATGATCAGCGGCGTCCGAGCCTCGTCGATCAGGATGCTGTCCACCTCGTCCACGATCACGAAGTCCAGCTTCCCCTGCACCTGCAGCTCGACCCGCTCCTTCATGTTGTCGCGGAGGTAGTCGAACCCGAACTCGCTGTTCGTCCCGTACGTCACGTCGCACGCGTACGCCTCGCGCCGTTCGTCCCCACCCGGGTCCATGAACGACTGGATGTACCCGACGCTCAGCCCCAGCGCCTCGAACGCCGGGCGGATCCAGCTCGCGTCCCGCTTCACCAGGTAGTCGTTCACCGTCACGACGTGGCACCGATACCCCTGAACCCCGCGCAGGAAGCACGCGAGCGGGCCCACGAACGTCTTGCCTTCGCCCGTCGCCATCTCCGCGATCTTGCCCTCGTACAGCACCAGACCGCCGATCATCTGCACGTCGAACGGCCTGGCCCGAAACGGCGGGCGGCTCTCGGGGTACATCTCCCGCACCGCGTCGTACAGCGCGACCGGGATCGACACCTTCTGCCACGGCTCGCCCGTCTGGATCATCCGCTGCTGGACCTGGTCGTACACCTCCAGCAGCTCGTCGCTCAGCTTGTCCGGGTCGAAGTTCTCCTCCGGGTTGAAGATCTGCCGGATGCCGATGTTGCGATCCATCGCCTCGCGGACGATCGCCAGCGACTCGGCGAGCACGTCGTCCATCCGCTGCTTGCCCGACGCCACGAGTTCGCGCAGCTCCGCCGTGCGGGCCCGCATCTGTTCGTCGGTCATCTTGCGGATCTTGGGCTCCTGCTCCGCCACCTGCGCGACGATGCCGCGGTAGCGCTTGAGGAGACGGTCGTTACGGCTGCCGAAAATCTTCGTGAGGAGCTTGGTGACTACGAGCATAGGATTTCGTGAGGAAAAGGGGAGCGGAACGCGCGCCTCCCCCCGGAGGCACATGAGATCGATCTACTATTTCAAGACGGACTGCACGGGAAGGATCGGCGCGGCTTGAGCACCTCTGGTGCCCATGTCATCCGCCAGGATCGACCACGTCAGGAAAACGAATGGGCCGCGCGGACGAGACCCGTCGCGCGACGTCGGAGAAGGGATATCGCGCGACGTCGAACAATGGTCGCGCCGATACTATTCAAAGAATGGACGGGGGAGGCAGCCGAAACTCGAATGGCGTCTGCTCGGCGACGCGACCCAGCGCCTGAGGCGCGACGGTCGGGATCGCGACAGTGATGGCCCCCCCGACGTCCACGCGCCCCTGGTGCAACTTGATCGCCCGGACCGCCTGCCGCAGCGACACCGTCAATCGCCGCGCGAACCCCCCGGTCGACTCGGCCTCGATCCGCTGCCCCGCCTGCGACCGCTGCCCGGCCGCCACGGCCGCACGGTCCGCGCAGATCGCCGTCGCGATCAACGTCACCGCCAGAATGGTCCGAGTCCTGTGCTGCCGCATGGATGAGCCGCGTAACCTATCCCCCGACCTATTATAACGTCAAGCGAGCCCGAAAGTTCGAGGTCGCGACGACGAAATAACCCACGGAACGAGTTCCGTGGGCTTTCACAGGTACATCGTCAATCCCGGGGTCATGACTTCACCACACCGTTCGCCGTGGGCGCCAAACTGACTTTCACTTCAGTCTCATTGACGGGATCCACCACTTCCCCTACGTACGCCCGCAAGACCTCCCCCACCGACCGCGCCGAAGCCGGCAGGCCGCCCGCGTGATAGGGCGGCTCCCCGTCGAACAACTCGGGCAGTTGCCCCAGCCCCGCCCCGCTCATGTATTCCAGGCACGGCCGGAGCATG
>DATHXE010000520.1:0-14435 GCA_035459845.1 Tepidisphaeraceae bacterium
CGGCCCGACCTGTTGGACGGGCGCAAGACGCTGACCGTCTACCCTGGCATGGTCGGCATGCTCGAAAATGCCTTCATCAACGTGAAGGGCGTCCGCCACACGATCACCGCCGAGGTGGAGCTCAAGGACGACAAAACCAATGGTGTGATCATCGCCCAGGCGGGCTACTTCGGCGGCTGGGTCGTCTACATGAAGGACGGAAAGCCGCACCACGAGTACAACTTCTTCGGGCTCGAGCGCACGAACGTTGCCGGCGACGCCGCCCTGGCCGCCGGCAAGCACACGATCACGTACGAGTTCGTCCCCGACGCGGCCAAGCCCGGCACCGGCGGCAAGTCGATCCTGACCGTCGACGGCAAGAAGGTCGCCGAGGGGCACATCCCCAAGACCCAGCCGTACGTCTTCTCCGCCGACGAGGGCGCGGACGTCGGCATCGACGCCGAGACGAACGTGTCGAAGGACTACAAGCCGGGGCTGCCGAGCACGTTTACCGGCCGGATCGTCAAGGTGACGGTGGAGCAGAAGTGACGCCGCCGGTCCGCACTGAGAACGTGGAAACGACAACGCCCCGGGAAGCCGAGCTTCCCGGGGCGTTTGATTTCGGACGGGTTACCGCGCGGTCCCGAGCGTTACTTCAGGAACAGCATTTCGCGGTACGTCGGGAGCGGCCAGAGGTCGTCGGGGACGATGGTCTCGAGCTTGTCGGCGGCGGCCCGCAGGGTGTTGAGGGCGGGGAAGACGGCCTCGCGCATGTGCTTGGCGTGGGCGTAGGCGTCGCCGTCGTGGAGCTCCTTGGCCTTGTCGAGCGCGGCGATGCCCTTCGAGAGGTCGTTGGTCGCGGCGACGAGCGCGGCCAGCGCGTCGGACGCGGCCTGGCTGGCGACGCCGGCGGCCTTGGTCGCCGCGACCGTGTCGGCGGCCTCCTTCTGGGCTCGCAGGGCGGCCGGAAGGATCTGGCTCTTGGCGATCAGCAGGGCCGTCTGGGCCTCGATGTTCAGCGTCTTGGTGTACGCCTCGCTGAGGATGACGAACCGGCTCTGGAGCTCCTTCTCGCTGTACACCTTGTACTTGGCGAACAGCTCGAGCGTGTCCTTGCGGGTGACGACCGGGAGCACCTCGACGGTGTTCTTGTGGTTGGCCAGCCCGCGCTTGGCGGCCTCCTGGTGCCACTCCTCGGCGTACCCGTTGCCGTTGAAGATGACCCGCTTGTGCTGCTTGACGATGCCCGGGAGCAGGTCCTGGATCGCCGTGGTCAGGTCCTTGCCGCCCTTGATGGCGGCCTCGAGCTGGGTGGCGATGAAGTCGATCGACTCGGCGACGATCGTGTTGAGCACCGTGTTGGCACCCGAGATGTTGGCCGAGCTGCCGACGGCGCGGAACTCGAACTTGTTCCCGGTGAACGCGAACGGGGAGGTTCGGTTGCGGTCGCCGGCCTCCTTCGGGAGGGGCGGGAGGACGGACACGCCGGTCTGGAACAGGCCGCCCTGCTTGGACGACTTGGCGCCGCCCTTCTCGATCTGCTCGAAGACGTCGTTGAGCTGGTCGCCGAGGAAGATCGAGATGATCGCGGGCGGGGCCTCGTTGGCGCCGAGGCGGTGGTCGTTGTGGGCCGACGCGATCGACAGGCGAAGGATCTCGGCGTACTTGTCGACGGCGCGGATGACGGCGGTCGTGAACACGAGGAACTGCGCGTTGTCGTGGGGGTTGTCGGACGGGTCGAGCAGGTTCTGGCCGGTGTCGGTCGACATGGACCAGTTGTTGTGCTTTCCGCTGCCGTTGATGCCGGCGAACGGCTTCTCGTGGAGCAGGCAGACCAGGCCGTACTTGTCGGCGGTCTTGCGGAGGACCTCCATGATCAGGTTCTGGTGGTCGACGGCGAGGTTGGCGAGCTCGTACAGGGGGGCGATCTCGTACTGGCTGGGGGCGACCTCGTTGTGGCGCGTCTTGACCGGGACGCCGAACTTGAACAGCTCGAGCTCGGCGTCGGCCATGCACGCCAGGACGCGCTCGGGGATGGAGCCGAAGTACTGGTCTTCCATCTCCTGCCCCTTGGGGGGCGGGGCGCCGAAGAGGGTGCGGCCGGCGGTGACGAGGTCGGGCCGGAGGTAGTAGAGCGACTTGTCGATGAGGAAGTATTCCTGCTCGGGGCCGACGGTCGTGAAGACCTTGACGGCGTCCTTGTTGCCGAACAGGCGGAGGATGCGGAGGGCCTGGGTGGACAGGGCGTCCATCGACCGGAGGAGGGGGGTCTTCTTGTCGAGGGCCTCGCCCGTCCAGGAGAGGAACGCGGTCGGGATGACCAGCGTGGACCCGTTGGGGTTCTCCATGATGTAGGCGGGGGAGGTCGGGTCCCAGGCGGTATAGCCGCGGGCCTCGAACGTGGCGCGGAGGCCGCCGGAGGGGAACGACGAGGCGTCGGGCTCACCCTTGATGAGCTCGCGGCCGGAGAACTCGGCGAGCGCGCCGCCGGTGCCGTCGGGGTTGAGGAAGCTGTCGTGCTTCTCGGCGGTGATGCCCGTCATGGGCTGGAACAGGTGGGTGTAGTGGGTGGCGCCCTTCTCGATGGCCCAGTCCTTCATGGCGGCGGCGACGTTGTCGGCGATCGAGGCGTCGAGCGGGGCGCCCTGCTTGATCGTCTTCTGGAGCGCCTTGAAGACGGGCTTGGGGAGGCGCTGCTTCTGGACCTGCTCGCTGAACACGTTGACGCCGAACAGGTCTTTGACGTGGACCGACCGGAAGTCGATCTTGTTCAGCTGATGCTTGGCCGAGGCGATAGCCTGGATCGCCGCTTGGCGGGGATTCGTCGCACCCATCGGGGGTCGCTCCTGAAATGTAAGAAGACCAAAAAGGCGAGCCCACGGGAGTTGGCCGGGGGCTTCGAGCGCGGGGCGGGGTATCCTCTCCCAATCCGCCGCGCTCGTCAAGGCAATGCGGGGGCCTCCTCCGGCCCTCACGGGGGTCTTAGAGCAAAGGCTGTGCAAGGTCAAAAATGCCCCGTTTTTCTGTAGTTGGGATGCGCGTTCTCTACGCAAATGCGGATTTTGGCGCGAAACGTGCCTAGTCGGCGCGCACGTTAGACGGTCCACCGATCGTCGTGGGGGTCGGTCAACTGATGTCGCGAGTCGAAGCGGGGTGCGCGATTATCGGGCGTAAGCGATTCGAGTGGGTGAAAAACACGCGTCGGGGAAGGGGTAAAACCGTAATGCGAGTCGGGCGCAGGGGTTGAGATGTTTGGCGGGGTCGAAAAACCGGGCCAAAGCGGTACAAATCGGTACTTTTCGGTACCGGGGCGGGACGAATCGGTACCGGCGGTTGGACGCGACTGCTCCGGGTTGTCAAAGGGCGGTCGTTCAACCTTACGGGGCGTGTCACGTGGGCGTGGCGACGGGCGCGCACGGACCGGGGGTGGGGCGATGGGGGCGGGGCATTTTTGTTCGGATTCGCCGCCGAGGGGGTAGCGCTGGGGAGGTGATCGGCCGGCCGAGAGCGGGCGCGAACGGCGCGGCAGGCAGGCGATGCGATCCTGGCGCGGGGCGGGGGACCGGTGCGTCACGAGGCTGTGCCCGACCGGAAAGATGAACACGGCACTCTCGGTCAACCAACGCGAGCGGGCCACCCCCCGCGAAGGAAGGCGGCCCGCCACACGACCGCAGAGCCACGCTCAACCCGCCGGGCGGACCGCCGGCGCGTCCACCGCCACGCCCGTCCCGCACTCCGGGCACCGTGCGCCGGCCGCGTGACCGCGGAGGTCGTAGCCGCACTTCGGACACGATCCGACGCGCCGGAGCCGTCGCCGCCTGCGCCACCGCACGAATGCGATCGCCGGCGACACCTGCGTGACCAGCAGGACGAGCCAGAGCGGGACCGCCAGCCGTCCGTTCGTCGCCGAGTACGTGCCGTTCGTCGTGGTTTTCGTGTACCACCGAAACGCGCCCAGGCCGTAGAAGGCTGGCTGACCCGGCGGTTCCGGAAGCACCACACGTTCGGTTCGATATCTCATGGCGGATGGCAAGGTCGAATCGTAATCGCCGAGGACCGACGTCCATGACACATCGACCCGGCCCCACAGCGCCCCGACATAAACGGACCGCACTGGTTCGCCCGCCGGTCGGCCCGGCGTGTATGTCAGGTAGCTCTGGTGCTCGTAACTGTCCACCCAAAACACGACCGTGGCGAGGCCAACAATCGCGCACACAAAATTCAACGAATTGCCAAGAAAGCGGAGCAAGAGCCGCACCTCGTTAGCTGAACTTTTTCTTGATCAACACAGTCGACGTGGCGTTTGACGCGCCGGGAGTCTTAGTCGTAAGCGTCACGGTCGTATTCGGCGATGCGGTATTGGACGGAATCCGATAGACGGTCACGAATCCCGAACCACCGGTCACCGCGACCGTGCGCGTTTGCGCGCGATCGCCGCCCGAAAGGAATGAAAGCACCTCGCCGTTCGCTTCGGGGAAGGTCAGTGTAACCATCAGTGTCGTGTTGATTCCGATTGCCTGATCATCGAGCCGCCGAATTGTGATGGCGAGGTTCACGGAATCGTCGTTCCCTTGAATCGTTGCACTGCTGACGGTCACCTCATACTGCAGGTTGATCGCCGGCAGGATCGGCGCCGCTGTCACGTCCTCCGGCGGGGCCGCGAACGTTCCGTCCGCGTTCGTCGCCGTCGCCTTGATCTCGAAGTCGCCGTCCACCCAGTACACGTGTGTGGCCGACCCCGGGTTGCCCGCGACCACCTCCGCGCCCGTCCCGTCGCCCCAGTCGATCGTCCAGTGGTCGATCGTGCCCGACCCGCTCCCGCTGTACGACGTGTACAGCGTGACCGTGTCGCCCACGTCCGGCGTCGTCGTCGACGGCGTCACCGACAGGGTCGGCGGCGTCGAGTAGATCGTCGCGCCGGCCACGTCGGTGTAGCTCGTGTGCTCGTGCCGCGACCGGTGGTCGTCCCACGCGTGCGCCCGCGCCCGATACTGGTAGACGTCCGGGTCCAAGTCCGCGTCGTCGAACGACATTCGCCCAATCGTTGGCGTCAGCGACGCGACCTGGTCCCAGTTCACCCCGCCGTCGTCCGAGCGTTCGATCAAGATGTTGTCCGCATTATCTGCGTAGGAGTCGAACGCGACCCGCACCGTGTCGGCGTCGACCGTCGTCGCGGTCAGGTTGAGCGGCGCGTTCAGCGCCACCGTCGCCGTCGCGACGTTCGTGTACGCCGACCACACCGCCTGGGCCCGATCCTGGTCGTCCACGTACGCCCGCACCCGGTACTTGTACGCACTGCCCGGGTACACGGGAGTGTCCGTGTGCGTGACCGTGCCCGGGAACGGGCTGAGCGCGGTCAGGTTGGCCCACGTCGTCCCGCCGTCGACCGACCGCTCGACCTGCATGTACTCGGCGTTGTCCGCGTTGTTCGTGAACGAGAGTTGGATCCCGTTGCCCGACACGACCGCCGCGCTCAGCCCGGTCGGCGCGGCCAGGTCGATCTCGGCCGAGTCGGTGCCGCTGTACGACGAATACGTGTAATCCGACAGCCCGCCGTCCCAGAGCGCCGCCCGGGCGCGGTAGACGTACGCCCCGCCGGGGAATCGGTTGGTATCGTGGTACGTCATCGTCCCGACGTCGGGCGACAGGTACCCGATCTGTGCTCGGTTCGCGCCGTTATCCTGCGACCGCTCGATGTAAATCCAGTCCGCGTCCGTCTGCGTGTTGGCGTTCGTGAACGTCACGTCGAGCTGCGACCCCGAGACGTCGTCGGCGGCCAGCGAAGTCGGGGCGATCATCGACATGAACTGCCGGACCTCCAGCGACTCGACGACCGGCGACACGGCGCGATCCAGACGAACGGACGACGCCGCCGAAGCCAGCGGCCGGATCAGCGCGCGAGAAGACCGCCGAAATCATGTGAACAAGCTCATGGTGAGCCCTTTCTACCCAAAGTCGGGATAATGAAGAAGGAGAACCAACTAGAACATTAACCGAACATCGATATCGCCGGCGAGCCCGCGAACGGCAAGCGAAAAATCCTAAAATAGACCGAACTTGACGAGTCGCCTGGGGGCAGGCGCGCGGGTGTGCGCATGAGACGTCTCTTGGTCGTTCGAGCGCCATGTGCACCTTCGGTGCGACCGCTAAGTAAGTCCTTGAACTTCGAGCGCGGGTTGCGCGAGAGCGACGTCAGGGCACGCGGGACTCGTTGCACCACAAGGTCGTCGGGCGCGCGTGACTGATCGCGCGAGCGGGTTCGTGTACAATGCGGCGCAACCCGCGCGACTGAGGAACTGCCTCCGGAGATCCGTTCACCATGACCCCCCAAGACGTCTTTCAGCTGATCAAGGACCAGAACGTCAAGTTCATCGACTTGCGGTTCATGGACTTCCCCGGGCTGTGGCAGCACACGACGGTGCCGATCTCGGAACTCTCCGAAGACGCGTTCGACCACGGGTTCGGGTTCGACGGGTCGTCGATCCGCGGGTGGCAGGCGATCAACGAGTCGGACATGCTGCTGGTGCCGGTCGCCAAGACGGCCAAGATCGACCCGTTCTTGCAGCACACGACGCTGTCGATGATCTGCGACGTGCGGGACCCGATCACGAAGAAGGAGTACAGCCGGGACCCGCGGTCGATCGCGCGCAAGTGCGAGAAGTATTTGCAGTCGACCGGGATCGCGGACCGGGCGAGCTTCGGGCCCGAGCTCGAGTTCTTCATCTTCGACCACGCGTGGTACGACCAGGGGATCAACTTCTCGAAGCACTACGTCGGCAGCCGGGAGGGCGTGTGGGGGCGGGGCGAGGAGAGCGAGAGCAACCTGGGGTACAAGATCCGCCTGAAGGAGGGGTACTTCCCGACGCCGCCGATGGACTCGATGCAGAACATCCGGAGCGAGATGGTGCAGACGCTGATCGACTTGGGCATCCCGGTCGAGGCGCACCACCACGAGGTGGCGACGGGCGGGCAGTGCGAGATCGACATCCGGCACGGGGACCTGATGACGATGGCCGACTCGGTGATGATGTACAAGTACGTGTGCAAGAACGTGGCGGCGCGGCACGGGAAGGTGGTGACGTTCATGCCCAAGCCGTTGTTCCAGGACAACGGGAGCGGCATGCACGTGCATTTTTCGCTGTGGAACGGGGACAAGCCGCTGTTCGCGGGGAACAAGTACGCGGGGCTGAGCGAGATGGGGCTGCACGCGATCGGCGGGATTTTGCGGCACGCGCGGGCGCTGTGCGCGATCACGAACCCGACGACGAACAGCTACAAGCGGCTGGTGCCCGGGTACGAGGCGCCGGTGAACCTGGTGTACTCGAGCCGGAACCGGTCGGCGGCGGTGCGGATCCCGATGTACTCGGACAACCCGAAGACGAAGCGGATCGAGTTCCGCTGCCCGGACAGCTCGTGCAACCCGTACCTGGCGTTCAGCGCGATCACGATGGCGGCGATCGACGGGATCCAGAACAAGATCGACCCGGGCGACCCGCTCGACAAGGACATGTACCGGCTGAAACCGGACGAGCTGGCGAAGATCCGCAGCGCGCCCGGCGCGCTGGACGAGGCGTGCAACGAGCTGGAGAACGACCACGAGTTCCTGCTGAAGGGCGACGTGTTCACGGCGGACGTGATCCACTACTGGATCAAGTACAAGCGGGAGAACGAGATCGACGCGATCCGGACGCGGCCGCACCCGTTCGAGTTCTGCATGTACTTTGATATTTGAGGGGAGCGTTGCGTGCGGCGGGGGACATGGTCACCGGAGGTGACCATGTCGCTTCGTCGCGCGCGGTAGGGGACGCGCGATGACCGGTTCGGGGCATCTCGGCGCCGGAAATGAACGGGTGGGGGAGGGGGTTTGATGAAGAGTCGCCGTCGCACGACCTTCGGGATGAATCTGCGCGGGCGTGCGGATGGCGGGAGGCTTTCGTGAGCGTTTTCGTGCCCGATAAACGGTTTTTCCAGCAATTGCCCTCGGATGGCCGAACTTACCCGAGGATGCGGCGAACCACTGGGACGATGCCCGACCTCCTGCGGCGCCTGGAATCGGCGGATGCGCGATTGCGGCGGACGGTCGCGCGCGTGCGGAAGGAGTCGTCGGTCGCAGAGGCGCCCCCGGCGACGCCAGCGCCGCGCCCCGAGCATCTCAAGGCGGCGCATAAGGAAACGGCGCTCGATCAGTCGATGGCGGCGCTGCAGGCGGTGGTGTGGATTGCGAGCTTCGTGCAGTCGATCTTTAACGAGATCCGGGGGCGGGGGGAGGAGTAGGGGGGGAATGACGGAGGGCGAAACTCGAAGCTCGAATCGATGACGGGGGAATGACGAAGGACGAAACCCGAAGCTCGAATCAAGGACGAAAGTCGAATGACGAAACGGAGCGGGGGTGGTGTTTCGTCATTCGTCATTCGGATTTGATTCGAGCTTCGGGTTTCGACATTCGGTATTTGCGTGAAAAAGCGACGAGACCCGCGAGTGTTGCTCGCGGGTCTCGACAGTTTTGCGTTCTGATTCCGGTTTGACGCGGAGTCAGGACGGGGAGGGGGGCTTACCAGCCGCCGCGGCTGCCGCCGCGACCGCCACCGCCGCCACCACCACCGCCGCCGTACCCGCCGCGGCCACCGCCACCGCTCTCGCGGGGCTTGGCCTCGTTGACGGTCAGCTTGCGGCCGTCGACGTCCTGGCCGTTCAGGGCCGCGATGGCGGCCTGGGCCTCATCGTCCGAGCCCATCTCGACGAACCCGAAGCCCTTGCTGCGGCCGGTCTCGCGGTCCGAGATGACCTCGGCCGAGACGACGGAGCCGTGCTGCTGGAACAATTCCTGGAGCTCCGAGCTACCGGTCTGGTAGCTGAGGTTCCCGACGTACAACCTGGTGCCCATTGCGTATCTCCTGGTATGGCACCTCGACCCTATCTGCGCTTTCAGGGTCGACTTGAAAGAGACCGAC
Organism: Tepidisphaeraceae bacterium; assembly: GCA_035459845.1. Lineage (GTDB taxonomy): Bacteria > Planctomycetota > Phycisphaerae > Tepidisphaerales > Tepidisphaeraceae > DASPKW01. The sequence continues at coordinate 8,931 of DATHXE010000520.1, forward strand.
GACCGGTCTGAGCTGGCGGGCGATCAAGACGTGTGCGGACGTGCATCAAAACCGAAGGTGCTCGTACCTGCCCCGTTCGAACAAACCGACAAGCTGGGGGAGACTATACCGACCTCACAATCGCGCGTATAGGGCTGAGTTCTCAAATTTCCCGCGGCTCAATCGGTTGCGTTGGAGGCTGGCGGCCGTTGCTAAGGTCGCATCACGCGAAAATGCATTTTATTGAACTTGCGGCGAAACCCGCGGTAGATTGGCGCGATCATGTCATCCCACGGGCCCGCCCAGCAGGGGGCGGAGACGGTCGTCAGCGCTGGCGTCGCGACGATCGCAGCGAGCGGCCCTCCCGTCCCGTTCGTCGATCCGGACGTGCAGCAACTCAACGCGGCGCTGTGCCCGGCGGACGGGTCGGCGGCGCGGTATCACGTCGTCGAGCGCATCGGGCAGGGGGGCATGGGCGCGGTCTACCGGGCGGAGCAGCGGGCGGTCCGGGAAGGTGAGTTGCGCCGGGCGGACGTGGCGATCAAGGTCATCGCGCTGGGGATGAACTCGCGCGAGGTCGTGGCCCGGTTCGAGGCCGAGCGGCAGGCGCTGGCGCTGATGAACCACCCGAACATCGCGGCGGTGTTCGACGCGGGGCTGCTGCGCGACGGGCGGCCGTACTTCGTGATGGAGCACATCCGCGGCAGGCCGATCACCGAGTTCGCGGACGAGCACCGGCTGGACGTGGCGGCGCGGCTGCGGCTGTTCCAGCAGGTGTGCGACGCGATCCGGCACGCGCACCAGCGGGCGGTCATCCACCGGGACATCAAGCCGGCGAACGTGCTGGCGTACTTCGACGGCGAGCAGGCGCGGGCGAAGGTGGTCGACTTCGGGATCGCCAAGGCGCTGGGCGGGCGGTTGGGCGAGCAGACGGTCGATACGCGGGCTAACGAGGCGATGGGGACGTACGCGTACATGAGCCCGGAGCAGGCGCGGGGGAGCGCGGACGTGGACACGCGGACGGACGTGTACTCGCTGGGGGCGACGCTGTACGAGCTGCTGGTGGGCGTGGTGCCGCTGGACGTGGGGCGGGCGTCGCAGGAGGCGGTGATGCGGATGATCCGGGAGCAGGACCCGCCGCCGCCGGGCGCGCGGCTGTCGGGGTTGGGGGTGTCGGCGGCGGCGGTCGCCGGGCGGCGCGGCGGGGTCGGGATCGCGGAACTCGTGCGGCAGTTTCGCGGCGAACTCAGTTGGGTGCTGCTCAAGGCGCTCAAGAAGGAGCGCGGGGAGCGGTACGCTGACCCGGGGGCTCTGTCGGCGGACATCGACAACTACCTGGCCCGGCGGCCGCTGATCGCGGGGCCGGACACCGTGCGGTACCGGGTGCGGAAGTTCGTGCGAAGGCGGCGCGGGGCGGTGTCGGCGGCGGCGTGCGCGGTTCTGGCGGCGGGGGTCGGGGCGGGGTTCTACGTCTGGTCGATCAACGCCGAGCGCGCGCGGACGGCGTCGGCGCTGGCGGAGGTCACGCGGCAGAAGGCGGCGGTCGAGGTGCAGCGGGCGAAGGCGGTGGACGAGCGCGACGCGGCCAAGGCGGTGCTCACTTTCCTGTCGGACCGGGTGCTGAACGGGGCGACGCCGGCGAGCATTCCGGACCGGGCGGTACGCGACCAGATCGTGCGGGCGATGATCGACCCGGCGGTGGCGGCGGTCGGGACGGACTTCAAGGGCCGCCCGCTGGTCGAGGCGGCGGTGCGCAACGCGATCTCCGTGACGCTGGACCAGCTCGGGCGCAGCGACCTGGCGCTGGTGCATTACGAGCGGTCGTACGCGCTGCACAAGGCGCACTTGCCGGCGGACCACGTGGAACTGCTCGAGTCGCAGAGCAACTACGCGTACATCCTGTGGCGGATGCACCGGGCGGCGGAGGCGGAGCCGATCTTTCGGGACGTGCTGGCGCGGCGGGCGCGGGTGCTGGGGCCCGAGCACCCGGACACGATCATGTCGGTGAACAACGTGGCGGCGACGCTGGAGTCGCAGGGGCGCGTGGCGGAGGCGGTGCCGTTGTTCAAGGACGCGGCGGACCGGCACGCGCGGGCGAAGGGGCCGGACGACGCGGACACGCTGGGGGCGCGGGCGAATTACGCGCGCGTGCTCGCCCGGGTCGGCCGGGCGCGCGAGGCGGCGGACACGTACGAGGACGTGGTCGCGCGGCGGACGCGGGTGAGCGGGCCGGACCACCCGGACACGCTGGCGGCCGTGCGGCACTACGCGTCGCTGGTGGGGGAGCTGGGGCGGACGGTGGAGGCGGAAGCGATGTTGGTCGACGGGCTGGCGCGAGCCCGGCGGGTTATGGGGGACGATTCGTTCCTGGTGTTCGACTTCGAGAATTCGCTGGCGATGTCGTACGAGGGGCGGGGGGAGTACGACCGGGCGCTGGCGGTGTTCAAGGAGGCGATGGAGCGGTGCGAGCGGGCGCGCGGGCCTGACGAGCGGTCGTCGATCACGGCGCTGTCGAACTACGCGATCACGCTGAAGCGGCGGCGGCGGTATGCGGAGGCGGAGCCGCTGCTGTCGACGGCGGTGGGGCGGTCGGCGAAGGTGCTGGGGGCGGACCACGCGGACACGGTCGCGATGCGCGGGCACTACGCGGAGGTGCTGCTGGCGATGGGGAAGCGGGCCGAGGCGGAGCCGCAACTCCGGGAGGCGGCGGCGGCCGTCGCGCGGACGGAGGGGCCCGATGCGCCGCCGGCGCTGACCGCGGCCGCGCGGCACGCGGCGCTGCTCGACTCGCTGGGGAGGGCGGCCGAGGCGGACGCGATCTACGCGGCGGCGCTGGAGCGGTCGATCGCGGCCGACGGGACGAAGCCGGCGTCGGTGACGACGCGCCTGTTGGCCGGGACGTACGCGCGGTTCCTCGACCGGCAGGGGCGGGGCGCGGACGCAGCGAAGGTGCGCGGGCGGGTGGGGCTCAAGGCGCCGGCGGCGGCGCCGGTGGTCGGGCCTACGAAGTAGACGTGAGTGCGCTGGGGCGGGGTTAGTCGTGGCCCGTGTGGCCGACGGCGTCCTTGGGCTTGGCGGGGGTTTCCGCGGGATCGGCGGCCTTGGCGGCCCGCTTCTCCTTTTCCTTCAGGTTGTCCTGCAGGTCCTTCACCAGTGTCGGCGACGACTCGACCTCGACCCGGCGGTTAAGGCTGCGCGTGTTGCCGGTGTAGGCGCGCTGGACGAGGGGTTCGAACGTCGAACAGCCCTGGACGCGGAGGGTGTCGCGCGTCACGCCCTTGGAGACGAGGTACTCGGCGGCGGCGCGGGCGCGGCGGAGGGAGAGTTCCATCCGGGCGTCGTCCGGCGCGCCCTCGGGCAAGTCGTCGCTGGCGGCGTGGCCCTTGACCATGAAGATGTTCGTGTGGCCTGTGATCTCGAGGGCGATTCGGTCGAGGGATTTTTTGCTGTCGTCGGAAAGCGCGGCGTCGCCGGGGGCGAAGAGGACCTTGGCGCCGGTTCCGACCTGCTTGCTCGGGCGGACGAGCTCGACCTCGGGGTCCGAGCCCTCGGGGATCTTGCGGTCGAGCTTGGTCTTGCCGCCGTCGCCGGGGCTCTTGAGGGGCTTGAGCTGCTCGAGCTTTCGCATGAGCATCCAGACGTCGACGGGGTCCTTGGAGGTGGGGTCCGGGAGGTGGCCGAAGGCGTCGCGGATGGCGGCCAGGAGCTCGATGGGGAGGACCTGGTCGTGGTCGCCGTTCTTGGCGACGGGGCTGGGCGCCGGCTTGAGCACCCAGAGGATGACGAAGAACCCCATCATGAGCATGACGAGGTCGGCGAAGGTGAAGATCCACTCGGGGCACTCTTCACACTCGGTGGGTTTGCACTTGGGGCAGGCCTTGGCCATAGGGGAAGTAGTCCTGAGACCTGAGTCCTGAGGGTGCCCGGGTGCGAGTCTCGTTTTCTCAGGACTCAGCACTCAGGACTCAGGACTGTTTGCCTAAGCCGCTTTGGCGAGGGTCGTTTGTTGCTTGGAGCTGAGGAAGCTGAGGAGCTGCATTTCGACGACTCGGGGGTTATTGCCGGCCTGGATGCTCAGGACGCCCTGGAGGATGATTTCCTTGACGAAGAGTTCTTCCTGGGAGCGGAGGACGAGCTTTTCGGCGACGGGGCCGGCGATCAGGTTCTGGAGCATGCACCCGTAGAGGGTGCCGGTGAGGGCGATGGCCAGTGCGTTGCCGATCTGGCTGGCGTCGCCACCGAGGTTCTTGAACATGGCGACCTGGGCGATGAGGGTGGCGAGGAGGCCGAACCCGGGGCCGAACTTGGCGAGGGTGTGGAAGAAGTGTTTGCCGTGCTTGTGGCGCTCGGCCATGGCCTCGATTTCGATGCGGAGGATGCGCTCGATGATCTCGGGGTCGGTGCCGTCGATGGTGAGCTGGAGGCCGCGGCGGAGGAACGGGTCCGGGGCCTCGCGGGCGACGGACTCGAGGGCGAGGACGCCGTCGCGGCGGGCGGTTTCGGCGTACTGCACCATTTCCTTGATGATGTGCTCGACGTGTGCGTCCTTGTTGAACAGCCACTTCTTGAGCGTGTTGAGCGCGTTGGTCAGGTTGTGGAGCGGCATGGAGAGCATGGCCGCCCCCGTGGCGCCGCCGAACACGAGGAACATCTCGCCCGGCTTGATGTACGGGCCGAAGCTGCCGGCGGCGTGGAACATCGAATAACCGATGGCCCCCCACGCGAGGACGAAGCCGATCACGGTTGCCAGATCCATAGCAGGTCTTCCCCGACCGCGAAGGTCGAAACGACAGACGGGGCGCGCCGCACGCACGCGCAGACCGTCCGCTAAGGGAGTCATCGGCGTTGGGGGGGGCGGGAAATGAAGGATTATCGGAACCGGGGGGGAGGAGGATGGAGGAGGGCGCGGGTGTGCTCACTTCAGTGAGGCACGGACTGCCGCGGGGTGCACCGGGCGCGTAGAATCCGTCCCCATGTCCGAACCGACCCCGATCTTGATGTTGTGCCGGGACCTGATGTTCACGAGCAAGGTGATGGCGACGGCGCGGGCGGCGGGGGTGCCGCTGCGGACGGTCCGCGACCCGGGCCAGTTGCCGGCGGAGGGGCGCAAGTTGATCGTCGACCTGACGTTAGAGGGGGCGCTGGAGGCGGCGGGAAAGTGGAAGCAGGGGGCGGGCGGGGTTGTGATCGCGTTCGCCCCGCACGTGGACGTGGAGACGATGCGGGCGGCGCGGGAGGTGGGATTGGATCAGGTGCTGACGCGGGGGGCGTTTACGGCGCAGCTCGAGAGTTTGATCAAGGATCCCGTTTAGGGCGCTTCCATACCGGATTTGAAATGTTGCCGCGACGCCGCGAAGCGACCGCTGGCGGCCCTTGCGAGCGCGGACCTGCAAGCGCGATTTGCGCGGATCCGGGCGATTCTGCAACCCTGGGTCCGGGAGAGCGTCAGACGGACTCTAAGGAGAACCTATGCGCCTGTTCGTCGTCATCGCCGTGCTTCTGTGTTGGGTCGGTTCCGGGCACGCG